>DASSEC010000169.1:0-3607 GCA_035696685.1 Candidatus Limnocylindria bacterium
GCTGGTGGCGGGGGTTCCGGAGCGACCGGTGTCGGCAGGGGAGTGGCGGCGCTGACGAGCATCGGTTGCATGACGACCGCGGCCGGTGTCGGCAGTGCCCGTTGCTGATGCGTCAGCGATTCGGCGGCGATGGGACGTTGCTGTTCGAGGAGGGTCAGCGTGGCCATGCGCTCGCGGCCGTCGGATCCGCGGTCCAGGGTGCTGGTCGCTACCCCGGCATCAAGCAGCGAGCTGGGCGTGGTGGCAGCCGGCAACGGCGCCGACTCCACGGCGAGCGGCGCCAGCAGGGCAATGCCCAGGGCGCTGGCGAGGGTCAGTGCGGCGACGCGCCGCAGCAGATCCGGCAATAGGTTCCCCTGGTTTTCGAGCGGGCTGGGCACGGAAAGCGCCACGAATTGGTCCGTGCAGGACCGAGGCCACCCTACCATCACGTCCTGGGACTGTCGACTCGGACCAAGCCGATCTGCACTACCCTCCACCGAACCAGCAGGGAGCGCACATGCCTCGCAGGAAGAAGGAGCCGGAGCGCCGTCGGGGAGCGGTCACCATGCGCGGCAAGGCCGACGCGAACCGGCTCACCGAAGATCAGGTACTGCTGCGCTCCGCGCCCGAGTTCGAGTTTCGCGACTCGGATACGTGGCGCACGCTCCGGATCATGGGCGAGTTCGTGGAGGGCTTCGATGCGCTTGCCGAAGTCGGCCCGGCAGTCACCGTCTTCGGCTCGGCGCGGGTCGGGCGGCGCAACCGCTACTACGGTGCCGCGCGGCGCGTGGCGGCCGCGCTGGCCCGGAATGGCTTCGCGATCATCACTGGCGGTGGCCCGGGCATCATGGAGGCGGCGAACCGGGGCGCCAAGGAGGGCGGCGGCCTGTCCATCGGCTGCAACATCGAGCTTCCGTTCGAGCAGGGACTGAACGAGTACGTCGACCTCGGGATGGAGTTCCGCTACTTCTTCGTGCGCAAGACGATGTTCGTCAAGTACGCGGAGGGGTTCGTGATCTTTCCCGGCGGCTTTGGCACGCTCGACGAGCTGTTCGAGGCGCTGACCCTGATCCAGACCGGCAAGGTCGAGCACTTCCCGATCGTGCTCTACGGCAAGGACTACTGGAACGGGCTGCTGCAATGGATCCGCGAACGGCCGCTCTATGAGGAGAAGATTGGTCCCGAGGACCTTGGCCTGCTGACGATCACTGATGACGTCGAGGAGGCCTGCGCGGCGATCGTCAACGCACGGCGCAATCGCGAGGTGCGCGAGGAACGACGGGCAGAAGAGAGGGCCAGCGTGCAGGCGACCGCTCAGGCACAGGGTGAGGCAGCGGCCAGGACGCGACACGCGGACTGACGGTTCGCGGCATACAGACGGACGGTTGCGGCGCGTGATGGGGGCGTCAGTGGCGGGCCCGACCGGATTCGAACCGGCGATCTCCAGCGTGACAGGCTGGCATGTTGGGCCGCTACACCACGGGCCCGCGGGAGCGACGGTGGCGGAGTATAGCAGGCACCCCCCTGCACCTTCAGGCCGGTGCCCTTGGCGGCTCGCGCTGCGCAGCGAGGCTGCGCGCCACCCACCCGTAGCCGATTGCGACCACTCCCAGGCCGATGCCGGCCGCAACCAGGGCGGCGGCCGGACCGCCGCCAGCGACCGCGCTGACGAGTGCCGCCACGCCCCAGCCGATGCAGAGCAGCACCATGGTCATGGCCAGCACGACTGCCGGGGTGCGCACGGCCGCGACTCCACGGCGCAGCAACGCTGCCGCGAGCAGGTGCAGGACCGCCAGCACGGCGAGGGCAGAGCCGGTGGCCGTGGCTGCGCCTCCAACCGCGGCGGCGTCGATGATCACCGGCGGCAGCAGGCCGTACAGCCATCCCGCGAAGAAGGTGCCCGCCACGATGCCCGCCAGACCACCACAGGCCAGCACCAGGCCCGCCGCGAACAGCCACGCTTCCGCGAAGCGGAACGCCATGCCGGCGCAGGGCTCCCTAGCGGTTGCGGCGAGCCAGGATGACCGCCGACGCCGCGAAGACTACGGCCGCGATCGCGAGCGCACCCGCCAGGATGGGATCGCCATAGCCGAGCGTCGTCACCCGCACGACGGCGATGCCCGCCAGGACGGCAGCGAGGGCCGCGATGGCCACCGCGATCGCGCGGCTGCGCCGCAGGTCGGCGAGCACGGCCAGCGCCGAGCCGAGCAGCGCGACGCCCAGCACGGCCAACCCCGCGCCACCGAACACCTGGCCCTGGCCGAGGCCCCCGGCATTGGGCGGCGGGGTGGAGCCGTAGCGCGCCGCGGTGGTGGTGCCGAACACCACCATGGCGATGCCGGCGATGAACACGGCCAGTCCAAGGATCGCCATGGCCAGGACCGCGGCGCTGCCCACCTCGCCAAGGTGCTCCGGGGCGAGCGAGTGTCCGCGTTGCCGAACGGTGGCGCGCGCGGCGGCCGCCGCGTCGCGACTGCGCGCGGAGCGGTTTCTGCTACCCGTGCGCTCGGCGCCGCCTGCCTTCTTGGTGCTGACCAATGCTGCGGAAGACCTCCTGACACCATGCGACGCGCCGTGGGCGCGTCGATCGGGTCTGAGATTGTAGGGGACGGGTGGCCGAATCGCGACCGTATACTCGGCGCCGATGCCGTTCGAGCCTCCCGCGGACCCCCGGACTGCACGACGGAGCGCAATCACCCGCTGGGTCTCGATCGCGCTGGTCGTCATCCTGCTGGCGCTCGTCGCCTACCTGGCGTACGTCGGGTTCGCCGGCTCCGACCAGCTGGCCAACCCGCCCGACCCAACCACCGACTGCCGCACGCCGGCCATGGCGGAGGGCTGGGTCTACGAGGCAGTGAACTACGACGCGGCGAGCGACGCCGGCCTGGCCGACCTGCCGGATCCGCGAGACTGCCCGCCGACCAACGTCAAGGCCGGCAACGAGGTGGTGACGTCCGACGGCATCGGGATCGCAGCCTGGTACATCCCCGCTGGCAACGGCTCGCCGCCGAGCGCCGCCACCGTGGTCCTGGCCCACGGGTATGGGCAGAACAAGAGCTCCATGCTGCCGTATGCCGAGGCGCTGCACGACCGCTACAACCTGGTCATGTTCGACTTCCGCAACCACGGCCAGTCGACCGGCACGCAGACCACGCAGGGCGTCCTGGAGGCCAACGACCTGCGGGCGGTCATCAAGTGGCTGGTCCAGGCCAAGAAGCCGGGCAAGGTGGCCGTCCTGGGGGTCTCGATGGGCGGGGCGAGCGCATTGCAGGAGGCGATCTCGGATGACCGGGTGGACGCCCTGATCCTCGACTCGACGCACGCCACGCTGGCCAACGCGGTGCAGGCGCGACTGTCGCGGCAGGGCTATCCGCTGTCGCTGCCGGCTGCGTGGAGCATCCTCCTTGGCGGACTGATCCGGACCGGCCAGGACATGAGCACGGTGGACCCGGTGCAGGGCATCGGGCGATTCGGCCGCCCGGTGCTGATCATCATCGGCCGCCGTGACAACGAGATTGGACCGCGTGACGGCCAGGACCTGCTCGATGCCGCGCGCGCCGGGCAGTCGACCGCCCAGATGCAGGTGTGCCCCGATGCGGGCCACGCGGAGTCCATCGAGCGCTGC
>DASSEC010000170.1:0-3488 GCA_035696685.1 Candidatus Limnocylindria bacterium
CGGCGGCTCGGATGCAGTGAAGGACGACGAGAAGCTCGTCTCGCAGACCTGGAGCGAGGTTGGAGCTCGGGCGCGGGCGCACGCGGAGGCGGCACGCCAGGCGGAGGAGGAGACGGGCCAGCGGACGCTGTACTTCGCGAACGTGACCGATCGACCGGACCGCCTGCTGGACGCCGCGCGCGCCGCGGCCGAGGCGGGTGCGTCGGCGCTGCTGGTGAACACCTGGACCATCGGTGTTGCCGCGCTGGAGTCGCTGGCGGAGAGCGACGACGTCGGCATCCCGGTCATGAGCCACCTCGCCTTCACCGGCGCGCTGTCGGGAGCGCCATGGTCCGGCATGGCGCCGCACCTGGTGATGGGCCTGCTGCCGCGGCTGGCCGGGGCCGACCTGGCAGTCTATCCCAGCCACCTCGGGTCGCTGCCCTTTGGACGGACGGCCACGCTCGACGTCCACCGGGCGCTCACCGAGCCGCTGTTCAACATCCGGCCGGCCCTGCCGCTGGCCGGGGGTGGGCTGCATGCCGGGCTCGTGCCACGGCTCATGGCCGACCTGGGCATCGACTGGGTACTCGCCGCCGGCGGGGGCGTCCACGGCCATCCAATGGGCACGGCGGCCGGCGCCCGTTCCATCCGTCAGGCGTTCGATGCGGCGGTGCGTGGCGAGCCGCCGGATGAGGCACGACGTGCCAATCCGGAGCTCGCGGCCGCGCTGGACAAGTGGCCCGTAACGTGAGTAGCTGAGGAGCGTTCGCATGACCGAACCGGGTGCCAGGGTCAGCCTCGCCGAGTTCGAGGCGATGTTCGAATCGGTCAAGAACTGGGGCCGATGGGGGTCAGACGACCAGCTCGGCACGTTGAACTACATCACGCCCGAGCACGTGCGGGCAGCGGCCGGCCTGGTGCGCTCCGGGCGCACGGTCTCGATGGAGATCCCCATCAACACCGTGGCCGGACCCGACAACCCCAACCCGGCGATCCACTTCGTCAGCCAGGGCCACGACATCGACATCGGCTCCGGCGGCCTGCGCTTCGGCCTGGACTTCATGGGGATGGCCTGCCACGGCGACTGCCACACCCACATCGACGCGCTGTGCCACATCTCGTACAACGGCCTCACCTACAACGGCAAGCCCGCCGAGGAGGTGCTGACCAGCAAGGGAGCGACGACGCTGGACATCGCGTCCTACGGCAACGGGCTGGTGGGCCGTGGCGTCCTGCTCGACGTTCCGCGCTTCCGTGGCGTCGACTGGCTGGAGCCGGGTGAGGCGGTGACGCGCGCGGAGCTGGAGGCCTGCGAACAGGCGCAGGGCGTTCGCCTGGGCGAGGGCGACATTCTCGTCTTCCGTACCGGCCACCACGGCCGCCGGCTGGCGAAGGGAGCGTGGGACAACGGGCCGGGCGGCGAGGGCAAGGCCGGCCTGCACGTCGACACCATCCCGTGGATGCACGAACGGAAGATCGCGGCCTTCCTGCCCGATGGCGACGGCGAGGCGATCCCGAGCGTGGTGGACGGGATGACGTACCCGATCCATCCCCTGCAGATCGTGGCCATGGGCATGCTCGCCTCCGACAGCCTGCAGTTCGAGGACCTGGCTCGGGCGTGCAGGGAGGAGGGGCGGTTCGAGTTCATGGTGGTCGGGCTGCCCCTGCGGCTGCCCGGCGGCACGGGCTCGCCCTGGAATCCGATTGCGATCTTCTGACCGAGGCCACGGCCGCCCAACCTAGAATCGCGCTCATGCCGCGTTACGTTCCCGAGGACTCGATGAAGAGCCCGCGGTTCACCGGGCCGTCGACCTTCGCGCGCCTGCCGTACGTGCGCACGCTCGAGGACGTGGACCTGGCCATCGCGGGCGTGCCGTTCGACACCGGCGTGACCTACCGGGTCGGCGGCCGCTTCGGACCGAACGCCGTGCGCGCCGCCAGCGTGATGCTGCGGCCGTACAACGCCAACCTGGACGTCAAACCGTTCCACGTGCTGAGCTGCGTCGACTACGGCGACGTCGCCATCGTCCCGGGCTATACCGAGCGCAGCTACGCGGCCATCGAGGAGGCGGTGAGCCCCATCGTGGAGGCGGGCGTGGTGCCGCTGCTGATCGGCGGGGACCATGCCTGCACGCTTCCGCACCTGCGCGCCACGCGCTCGCGGGGACCGGTGGCGGTGATCGACTTCGACTCGCACACCGACGCCTGGGACAGCTACTTCGGCGAGAAGTACAACCACGGGACGTGGATGCGCCGCGCCATCGAGGAAGGGCTGGTGGACGTGGCCCATACGATCGAGGTGGGCCTGCGCGGCTCGATCTACGACGCGGGCGACTGGACCGGCCTCCGCCAGGAGCTGGGGCTGGACTACCTGACCACCGAGGACGTCTTCGCGCTCGGGCCGGAGGCTGTTGCGCAGCGGATCCGCGAGCGGGTGGGGGATCGGCCGGCCTTCATCTCCTTCGACATCGACGTGGTCGACCCCGCCTACGCACCCGGCACCGGCACGCCGGAGGCCGGTGGCCCATCGGCTCGTGACATGCTCGCGGTCGTGCGCCGGCTGACGGGGATCGACTTCGTGGGCTTCGACGTGGTCGAGGTGATCCCCGCCTACGACCCGGCCGGCCAGACAGCGACCCTGGCCGCGAACCTCGCCTACGAGATGCTTTCACTCGTTGCAGTCCACCGTCGCGACGCCGGCTGACGGCATGGACGAGCAGACGCCGGCCTGGAAGCGCCCGATGCCTCGGGGCTTCGGCTGGCCGGCCGACTACCGCGCCGCCGCGGTCTTCAGCTTCGACATGGATGCGGAAAGCGCCATCCTGTTCGAGCATCCGGAATCCGCGGGCTGGCTTGACGTCATGTCGCACCAGGCCTACGGACCGCGGACCGGCGTCGCGCGCATCCTGCGCATCCTGGATCGCCAGCAGGTCCGAGCCTCGTTCTTCATTCCCGGCTACACAGCCGAGCGCTGGCCCGACACGGTCCGCGCGGTCCGGGACGCCGGTCACGAGATCGGCCATCACGGGTACCTGCACGAGGGCGCGCACTCGGCGCCGGACGAGGCCACCGAGGAGCGCCGCCTGCTGCGCGGGCTGGAGGCGTTGGACAGCGTGCTGGGCGTTCGGCCGGTGGGGTACCGCGCGCCGATGTGGGAGCTCACCGACCGCCTGCCGGCCCTCCTGGCTCGCCACGGATTCCAGTACGACTCGGGGCTGATGGACGCCGACCACCCGTACCTGCTCGCCACGGGTGAGGAGCCGGACGCGCCGACCATCGTGGAGCTGCCCTGCCACTGGAGCCTGGACGATTGGGAGCCGTACAACTACCTGCCGGGCATCACCGGCACCGGGCTCATCGCCAGCCCGGCCGACCTGCTGGCGCGCTGGACGCTCGAGCTCGAGGCACTGGTCGAAGAGGGCGGGCTGTTCGTGCTGACCAACCACCCGTTCATCTCGGGCCGCGCCTCGCGCGCCGTTGCGCTGGAGACCCTGATCCAGCGAGCG
>DASSEC010000171.1:0-9163 GCA_035696685.1 Candidatus Limnocylindria bacterium
GATCCGGGCGCGCGTGGCTTTGGCCATCGCGTGGCCGAGTCGATCTTCGATCGCAAGCACACCATCTTCCTGCGCGAGCGGATGGGCCCCGACTTCGTGTACAAGCCGTGACCGCTCCCCGGATTGCCGCCCTGCGCGAGCTGGCGCAGGAGGCGGAGCTGGAGCGTCGCGACTTCCTGTACGAGGCGACCGAGCAGCTGCGCCGCTTCGTCGACTCGAATCGCGAACGGCTGCGGGAGATCGGCCCCATCAAGCTGGTCGACGATGACCAGGACTACCTCCTCTTCAGCCCGGTGGACGAGAGCTGGACCACGCGGCTGACCTACCAGGACCCTGCCGACAACGAGTGGTACGACGAGGAGCAGGTGCTGGGGTCGTTCTCCGAGATCGTGGAGCTGTACAACCCGGCCGACATCTTCGCATGGTTCGGCGAGGCCGCCCGCGACCCTGCCAACCATCTCCTGCCGGCCGACGAGCTGGCCGGCGAGGAGGAGCCGATCGAGCCCGACGAGGAGGACTGGCAGTCCGGCCTGCCGCCCACCCAGCAGGAGACCATCGCTGCGCAGCGACTGTGGCAGCTGGCTGACACGTTCCGACACCAGATCGGCGAGCAGCAGAAGCAGATCCTGCGCGAGTTCGCCGCCAACGCGGAGGACGTGCTGGCCAAGACCGGCGACCTGCTGCTGCTGGAGGAGACCGACGACGTCCTGCTGCTCCGCGCTGACGGCCGTTTCGAGACCAGCCTGGACCTCAGCGACCTGCCGGCGGGCTCGGCGCTGAACATGGAGGCACGACGCGCCGGGCTGACCGTCACGGACGCCCGGGTGGTGGCCGACTTCTACGACCCCGCGGACGTGCTGCAGTGGGTCACCGACGCGCTCTCCGAGCGCTTCCCGGCGGTCGACTTCTCCGCGGTCTACGAATAGCCAGATGAGCCGATGACGGCGCCCGCACCGTCGACCGCGGCTACGATCGAGCAGCTGTTCGATGCCGCCGGTGCGCTGCGGTCCGGTCATTTCCTGCTGAAGTCCGGCCGCCACTCAGACCGCTACCTAGAGAAGTTCGCCGTCCTGCAGTACCCATCGGTGGCCGTGGAGATCGGCCGTCGCCTGGCTGAGGCCCTGGCCCAGTACGACCCGACGCTGGTGGTGGGGCCAACGACCGGCGGCGTGCTGCTCGCCTTCGAGACCGCCCGGCAGCTGGAGGAGCAGCTCGGCCACCAGGTCCGGGGCGTCTTCGCCGAACCCATGGAGCGCGGGCGGCGGGCGCTGCGCCGCGGCTGGCCGGTGGCCGACCACGACCGGATCGTGCTGGTGGACGACATCCTGACCACGGGCGCTTCGCTGGTGGAGACGGTGGAGGCAGTCCGGGCGGCCGGTGGGCGGCCGCTGGCCGCCGCAGTCATCGTCGATCGCTCCCCCGGACCGGTTGACCTGGGCGTGCCCCTCCACGCGCTTGGCCGGATCGAGATCGAGTCCTGGCCGGCGGACGGCTGCCCCCGCTGCGCGGAAGGCGGCACGCCGGAGAAGCCCGGATCGAGCTAGGGGCTTTTCAGCGCGGGAGCAAGGTTGACCACGGTCCGGTAGTAGCGCGCCACCTGGCCTCCGAATTCGTCGTCCGCCAGCCGGTGGATCGCGGCAAACAGCCGGCGCCGTGCACCGTCCGGCAGCGTGCGGTGATCCGAGTACGTGTCGATCAGGCCGATGTAGTCGTCGGCGCTGAAGGTGCGGCGCCAGGCGATGACGTGGCGCTCGACCGGCCCGAACCGGCCGCTGCGCCGGATGGGGACCGCCTGGTTCGGGAGGCGGGACGGGTTCCAGCCGCGACGGCGGACCAGCGCCGGCGCAAACCGGCGGTACAGCGCGTCAGTGGCGTCCCAGAAGCTGCGCGACCGCGTACCGAGGCGACCGGGGCGTGGATGATTCGCCATCAGCGCCAGCCAACCTCCGGCGCGCAGCGCACGCCAGGCGCGCTCGTACCCCGCGGCCGGGTCGATCCAGTGCCAGGAGCTGGCCGCCAGCAGTAGGTCGAAGGCGTGCGGCCGTGGCGGCTGCCAGTCCTCGAAGTCGGCATTCACCACGCGAACGCCCGGATACGCGGCGAGGTTGCGGCTCGCCTCGGCCGCAAGCTGTGCTCCCAGCTCCACCGCCACGATCCGGTAGCCACGTTGCGCCAGCGGCAGCGTGGCCAGACCGGGGCCAGGACCGACTTCCAGCACGCGAGCCGGCGGCGGGACGCGGGCCGCCAGCAGCTCGAACGCGGCGGCCGGATACGGTGGCCGATGGGCCAGGTACTGGCCGGCGATCGCATCGAACGAACGTCGCCGCCGCTCCTGCAACGGGCGGCTCACCCCTCGTCTCGTGCGCCAGGCTCCTGCCAGGTCACCTCGGTGATGCGAGCTGGCGGATACTCGCCGTCGGGTGGAACGACGCCCTCCTCCGCCTCCAGTGGAATGCCGATCGGCGCGACCAGGTAGCGGCCGGCCAGCCGCCGCGCCTCGGGGTCGAGCGCGAAGCCGGCCTTGGCACGGTGGAAGGTGACCGTCACGTCCGCCTCCACCGTTGGGGTCGCGTGGCTGCCGTCGGTGATGTCCACGCCCGTGGGCGCATCGACTGCGAGCACGGAGCATGGCCTGCCGGCAGCGCGGGCATGCGTCCGGATGCCGTTGACCAGGTCCACGGCGGTGGAGATAGGCTCGCGCGGCGGTCCGGACGCGCCGGTGCCCAGCAGCGCATCGATCAGCAGGCTCGCCGGCGACAGGCGCGGCCGCAGCTGGAGCAGCAGCTCGGGGGTTGGCGCCACGAACAGCTCCAGGGAGCCGGCCGCCGCCATGGCCTGCAGCACCGTCCAGTTGTGGGCGGCGGCGGGGCCGCCGGCACCCAGCTTGGACGCGTCGCCGACGAGCACAGCCACCACGCGCCGCCCCGCGGCGGCCAGGCGTCGCGCGACGACGAAGCCATCGCCACCGTTGTTGCCGGGACCGCACAGGACCGCGGCAAGCGGTGCGTCGGCCAGCTCACCACCGGGCCCGCGGATCGGCTCGGCCACGCGCGCCAGCTCGGCGAGCGCCACCTCCGCGGTCGCGGCGCCGGCGGCTTCCATCAGGGCGTCCTGCGACAGGCCTAGGCGCTGGGCGGCCTGGTCGATCTCCCCCATCTCGGAACCGCCGATCAGGACGGCGACCGCTCGTACCGGCCGGGCGGCCGGATCGGTCATGGGAGGGTCTTGAGGTAATCGACGATCGTGGCGATCTCGTCCGGCGTGAGCTGCTGCCCGAACTGCGGCATGCCGCCGCGGTCGATGCCCTTCACCTCCGGGCCGGTGCCATCGATCCAGAGGTTCGCCCAGTTGTCCGGGTGGTCCGCGGAGAGCTGCTTCAGGTTGTCCATCACCGCCCCTTCCGCGATGCCGTGCAGCGTCGGGAAATTGCCCTGGCCGGCGAGGTCCTCCCCATGGCAGGCCGTGCACGGCGGCTGCGCCTTGGCGATGATCTGTCGCGCCGCCTGCTCGATGTTGGGTGCGCCGGAGCCCGAGGCAGAGGGAGCAGCCAGGATCGGCGGGTTCTCGCCTGTGAGGTTGCCGGCCAGGTACACGCCCCCGACCAGGAAGACGAGCACGGTGAGGCCGATGGCCCAGCCGGGAAGCGACCGCGACTGGACCTCGATGGGCGTGGGAACGGTCATCGGCTCACTGCCCGGCCGCGGGCACGGCATCGACCATGGCGTACTCCGCCCGACGGGCCGTGGTGTACATCAGGAAGAGCGTGCCGACCAGGCATACGCCACCGAGCGAGACCAGGCCCAGCCCGCCCGCGGCCACCATCCGGAACCAGATCAGCGTGCCGCTCACCTGGTCGCCCGGTGCTCCCTGGGCCATCATCGCGCCGTGGGCGATCCCTGCCCCGATGAGCGCCAGTGCTGCCATGGCGGTGCCGGCGAACGTGGCCCAGAGCTGCGCGTCGGTGAGCGGCGTGCCGGCCCAGTCGCGGCGGAACATCCGCGGTGCGGCGTGCTCGGCGAAGGCATAGAAGGCGAACGTGGCGGCGCCCAGCGTCCCGAGGAGTGAGGCGCCGGCCGCCCATTCGGTGCCGCGGACCAGGCCCTGGACGCTGCGCAGCGCGCCAATGGCCTCGAGCAGCGTGCTGCCGACCAGGAACGCCATGGCGATCACGGCCAGCGAGACGGCGCCGGTGCTGAGCATGAGCGACCATCGCCCGCGGAGGGTCATGCCCAGCGTCGCAACGGTCAGGAAGACCGGCGCGACCAGCAGCATGGTGCCCACGTTGCCGAGCTGGGTGACCACGAACGGCACCGACGGGTCGACCAGGGCGCCGATGGCGGACAGGCCCGCCAGCCCGGCCCACAGCAGCCACGAGGTGAACGCCAGTCCGCCGGAAGCGAGCCCGTTCAGGGTGGCCCGCGGGACGACGTAGTAGAGCGTCCCCAGTGTCACGCCCAGGATCCAGTAGGTGGCCAGCGCCCGCGCCACGAAGGCGTAGATGAGCGCCACGATGGTGTCGTCGAGGTTGATGAATGTGGCGCCTGCCTGCGCGGCGGCTCCCAACGCGTAAGCGCCCATGCTCGCCAGCAGCGCCAGGCCGAAGAACCAGATGCTCACGTATGGCATCCGCTGCCGAGCCGCCAGCACAGTGCGCCAGAACGCGGCGTTCACGCTGAGCATGGCCAGCAGCATCAGGCCGTCGGCCGGCAGCGGGAACTCGGCCAGCATGCCCTTGCCTGCGATCTGCGGAATGTAGAGGCCGGCCAGCCCGGCGGCCGCGCCCAGGTTCCAGGCGGCCATGCCCAGCCACGCCACCGGCTCGCCGATGAGGCGCACGCCGGTCAGGCGTGGAGTGATGAAGAGAATGGCGGCAAACGCGGCGTTCGAGAGCCAACCGAAGACCAGGGCATTCATGAAGCCGGACGACACGGTGTCCGCGCCGAAGTCCACGCCCAGCTTGCCGATGACCGGCAGGTCGAACTCCATGGCGAAGTGGAGCTGGTCCGGGAACATCAACATCAGGACCCAGATCGCCCCCAGGCCGGCGGCGACCACCAGCCACAAGGCGCCCAGGACCAGGAAGCCGGTGGCGGCGCTATCCGGCCGGCTCGGGATGAGCGGTCGGCTGACGCGCGGCGGTTGGTCGTACGGCCGGAGCTTCTTTGGGTTCACAGCCATCGGCGCGCGCAAACCCTCCTGCGGACGAACGGGGCTCGCAAGTCCGCGGGAGCGGACCTTCGCCGCATTGTAGCGGAGCAAGCCGAATGCCTACCGGCAAGCATGATCACCAACCAGCCCATAGTTATGGCCTGCTATTTCGGCGTGGTTTGACCGAACCCGGCCCGCTGGCTAGCATTGGCGGCCGCGGGGTGGAGCAGTGGTAGCTCGTCGGGCTCATAACCCGAAGGTCGTCGGTTCGAATCCGTCCCCCGCAACCACGCTCACCAGATACGAACGCCGCCTCCCGCCAGGCGGCGTTCGCTTTTGTGCCAGGAGTCCGGGGAGCTGCAGGCTTATCGCGGACGGGTCAGGCAGCCAGGAAGTCCCGGATCAGCCTTGCGAATGCGTCCGGCCGCTCCATCGGCGGCAGGTGCGCCACGCCGGGAAGGACCTGATGCAACGCGCCGGGGATCTCGGCCGCGAGCTTGTCGGCAATGGCCACCATGTCCGGCTGGTCCAGCTCGCCGACCATCACCAGGGTCGGCGCCGCGACCTCGCCGAGCCGCTCGCCGGATGGTGGCTCGGGCGAACGTGCCTGCGCGTCGTCGTTCTCCAGGTCGATCGCGAGACGCTGCATCTCCCATGCGCGCCGGCGCACGGCCGGATCCACGTCGTCGGCGGATCGGCTCGGCCCGTCGAACCAGGTCCGCATGGACTCCTCGGCGCAGCCGTCCAGGTCCCCGCGCTCCCAGGCGGCCACTTCGGCCTGCCAGCGGGCATCCAGGTCATCGCGGAAGTTCCAGCCACGAAGGCCGGAGCCGCACAGGACCAGGCGGTCGACCCGCCGCGGCTCGGTGAGCGCCGCATCCAGGGCGGTCTCGGCGCCCTGCGAGACACCAACCAGGTGCGCCCGGTCGAGGCCCGCCGCATCCATGACCGTGAAGAGGTCATCCCAGCGCGCGAAGGATGAGCTAGGTGGACGCGACGTCTCCCCGAAGCCACGCGCGTCGTAGCGGACCAGGCGGAACGCGTCGGCCAGCAGCGGCACGACGTCGTCCCACATCCGGCGGTCGACGATCCCCGCGTGCAGGAGGACGACCGGTGGGCCGTCACCGGTCACGTCGTACGCGAGGCGGACGCCGTCGTCGGTCTGCGCGTACTCGGTCGCGTATTGAGTCTCCGGCACGCGCTCAGCGACCGGACAGCGACTTGATGACGGAGCGCAGGACCAGCAGCGCCACGATCCCGGCCACGATCCCCATGATCGAGATCCGGTTCACGTCGACGGCCGGCTCCCAGTGCACGTTGCCGTCCTTGACGACGTAGACGCCCACCGGTGAGGCGGTCAGCCCGAACCCGCCGCCTCCGGTTTCCGAAGCGTCGCTGCCGCCGCCACCGCCGCCACGCACGTTGGCCGCCGGCACGATCGTCAGGCCCTCGCGCTCGATGGGCTCGCCGTAGACACGCTTCACCGTCATCGCCTCTCGAGCGCCCTCGAGCATCTCGGTCACGTTCATGAATGCCACCTCTGCATCGGTCGTTGGATCAGTAGTTCAAAGCCAGTCCAGTCTAGGCGGGCGGCCGGGCAGGGTCGAACGCAGGGCTCAGGTGGGCCGATGCGCACCGGGCTCCATCTCGACCATCGCGTGGTGGATGCCGTAATGATCCATGAGCTCGAGGTATGGGGCGGCATCGAAGGCCTCGGGGCCAAGCACCCCGCTGCCCGACCACGTCCCGTTGGCCAGCAGCTCCATGGCCAGCACCGGATTGAAGCCGGTCTGCCAGCCGACCACCTGCGAACCTGTCGTGCGCAACGTCTCGGCGGCATCGGCCATCTGGTACAGGAAGACCTCGCGTGGCTTGGCGTCCTTCGAGCCGATGACCCAGGTCCCCACGATCGCGCGGCCGACCATCTTGTCGCCCATCGTCACCGGGTCGGGCACCACCGCCGCCACCACGTCCCGCGGCGAGACCTTCGTGCCGCGCACGTCCACCGGGTCAGTGCGGTCGAGGCCGATGTCGTGGAGCAGCTTCAGCTTGTCGATGAAGTCGGAGCCGAGGGCGTACTTGAAGGTGACGCGCTTGATGTGCGGCAGCCAGCGCGGGACGAGCAGCACCTCTTCGTGCTCCACGTTCACGCATTCGACCGGTCCCACGCCTTCCGGGAAGGGGAACTCCTCCGGGGCGCTGAACGGCTCGGTGGTATGCCAGTCGCCGTCCTGCCACACGACGGGCGGGTTGAGGCACTCCTCGATGGTGGTCCAGATGCTGAACACCGGGGCGAAGGCAAAGCCCGGGATATGAAGGTCCCCGCCGTCGCGAATGTGGACCTCGTCGACCTGGTCGAACAGGTAGTCGGCGGCGTACTTGGCGAACACGTCGGACAGTCCCGGATCCATGCCCATGCCGATCAACGCCAGCCGACCGGCAGCCTCCCAGTCCCCTGCCTTGCCGAGCTGTTCATCAGCCAGCTTGACGCCCGGCTTCGAGAACGGGTCGGTGGGATGCGGCAGGGACAGGCTGTTGGCCATGTCCATGTAGTCCACGCTGGCTGCGAGCGCTCCGTCGAAGATCGGCATGACGAAGCGCGGGTCCACGGCGTTCATGACCAGCTCCGCGCCAGTCCGTCGCGCCAGATCAGCCACGGCCCCCGCATCCCGCGCGTCGATGCGTTCAACCGGGAATCGGGACTCGTCGCGGAGCTCGGACTGGATGGCGGTGGGGCGCGAGATGTCGTAGTCGGCGAGCACCAGCTGCTCGCACCATTCGCGCGTGGAAGCCTCGCGAGCGATGGCTTCGCCCACGGTGCCCACGCCGATCAGCAGGATGCGCATCAGAGATCTCCAGCATGCGGATTCAGGGTGGCACGCGTCCGCGCGACGGGATCTCGGGTGCCGCGCCCCTCCTCGCTACGGATTCGGTGGCGCCGTGGCCAGCCTACCACGGAAACCGCCAACCACACCACTCAGCCGAAGATCTGGCGCAAGGCGAACCAGACGTTCGCCGGCCGCTCCGCCATGCGTCGCATGTACCACGCGTACCACGCATCGCCGTACGAGATGAGGTCGCGCACGCGGTAGCCGGCCGCGGCCAGGCGGCGCTGCTCGTCCACGCGGATGCCGTACAGCATCTGCACCTCGAACGCATCCACGGCCACGCCAGCCGCTTTCGCCGCCTGGGCAACCCGCTCGACCAGTCGCGTGTCGTGCGTGCCCAGGCCCAGTCGCAGCTCACCGCGGCCGGCGGCCGGCAGCATTGAAATCGCCTGCTCCTCGAACGCGGCGTCGACATCCGCCTTCTTGCGCAACGCGATCGCGGCAGGCTCGTCGTAGGCGCCCTTCACCAGCCGAATGGCCGGTTTCAGCGGCGCCAGCGCGGCGATGTCATCCGGCGTGCGCCGCAGGTAGGACTGCAGGCAGACGCCGATGTTCGGATGGTCCGCCTTCAGCCGGCGGTACAGGTCCAGCGTTCGATCGGTGTAGGCCGATCCCTCCATGTCCAGCCACAGGTAGCCATTGGCCTCCGCCGCTCCCGTGGCCAGGGAGCGCAGGTGCGTGAGCGCGGTGTCTTCATCGAGGTCAAGGCCGAGCTGGGTGGGCTTGACGCTGATCTCGGCATCCAGGCCGCGGGCCATGATCTTGCGCAGCACGTCGTGGTAATGATCGGCCACGGCCTGCGCCTGGTCCATGCTCGTGACGTTCTCGCCAAGGTGGGTGAGCAGGATCCCGATGGCCAGTGGCCGAAACTGCTCCGCGGCCTCGAGGGCATCCTCCATGGTCTCGCCGGGCATGAACTTGCGAACCGCCCGGCGCGCAAACCATAGGCGCGGCAGGTAGGTCTTCAGGAACCGGTTGCGGGCCATCCACAGCAGGATCGTGCGCATCGGCTCCGAATCTAGCACGGAGGCCGGCCGATAGACTGACCGGCGGGCCGTTAGCTCAGGGGTTAGAGCAGGGGACTTTTAATCCTCGTGTCGTGGGTTCGAATCCCACACGGCCCTCCA
>DASSEC010000172.1:0-4117 GCA_035696685.1 Candidatus Limnocylindria bacterium
TCGGCGGCGAGCATCCCAAGCGCAGCCCCGTGGCGCGGCGCATCACGCGCACCGACTTTCGCGACGATGACTCCGGCCTGCTGTCCCGGCGGACGCACCTGTGGTCCATCGAGGTCCGGCGTGGCGCCGGGCCGATCCAGCTCACGGAGGGCGATTTCGACGTCACCCAGCTCGCCTGGGCGCCTGACGCCTCCTGGCTGGCGTTCACCGCTGACGTCGAACCGGACGGGAACGTGCTGCCGCGCGATCGGATCTTCCGCGTGCCCGCCGCTGGCGGAAGGCGTCGGCCGCTGGTCGCGCTGGCCGGCAATGCCCACGCCCCGGCGATCTCGCCGGATGGACGCCAGGTCGCCTTCCTCGGCTCCGATGTGCCCGATCCCGGCGACGAGGTCCTGACCTCGCTGTGGGTCAAGCCGGTGCGGGGCGGCCAGCCGCGCCGCCTCGGCGACGGCCTGGACCGCTCGATCGAGAACGGCGCCTGGGCGGACCTGGTGATGGCCGAGGACGCGACCGGCCCGATCTGGCTGGCCGACGGCAGCCTGCTGGCGATGGTCGGCGACACGGGCCGCAACCTCCCATATCGGTTCGCGCTGGACGGCACGTTCCAGCGCCTGCTGGAGCCGGACCAGGTGGTGGGAGCTGGGCTGGCGGTGGCCGGGGAGCGGATCGCCATGTCGGCGGGGCAGCACGGCCACGCAGCCGAGCTGTACGCGCTGGAGGGATGGATCAACCCGCCGGGGCGCCTGCGGCGGCTGACGGCCATCGGCTCGGGCTGGCAGACCCGCCTGGGCGTCGCCACCTGGGAGGAGCACTGGGTGGACGGCCCCGGTGGTCGCATCCAGGCGTGGGTGGTATCGGCTCCAGATGCCCCCGCCAGGCCGATGCCGACCGTGGTCGACCTGCACGGCGGCCCAACCGGCAGCGCGGCGCCGGGCGGGACGATGGACACGATGATGCTGGCCGGTCATGGCTACCGGGTGGTGCGCCCGAACGTTCGCGGCTCCGACACGTTCGGCAGCGGCTGGATCGCTGCCCTGGGCGGACGGTGGGGGGTGGTCGACGCGGAGGACGTCGAGGCCGTGGTGGCGGCGCTGGTGGCAGAGGGGCTGACCGACCCGCGGCGCGTGGGCGTGATGGGGCTGAGCTATGGCGGCTTCCTGACCCAGTGGCTGGTGGGCACCAGCCGGACCTTCGCCGCGGCGGTGGCCGAGAACGGAGTCGCCAACCAGGTCTCGGTATGGGGGACCTCGTACTTCGGGGTGCACTACAACCGCCATGCGCGCCTTGGCGAGCCGCTCACCGAGAGTGGCGTCGAGCAGCTGTGGCGCCGTTCGCCGTTGCGTAACGCATCGTCGGTCACGACGCCGCTGCTGATGCTCCAGGCCGCGGAAGATGAGATCTGCCCGGCGAGCGACAACCTGCAGCTGTTCACCGCCCTGAAGGTGCTCGATCGTCAGGTGGAGCTGATCCTCTATCCGGAGGAGCACCACGAGATGAAGAACTACGGCCGGCCGGACCGCCGCATCGACCGCATGGAGCGCATCCTGGCCTGGTTCGACCGGCACCTGCGCGGCTGACGGCGCTTCGCCGGCGCCCTTTGCGTCAGGCGGGTGATTTCCGGCTGAGGCGCTCGGCGAGGCCGCCCATGGTCAGCGCCATGCCCAGGCCGATGATCCCGATGGCGGCCACGACCCGGAAGGTCTCGCCACCGAAGGCCGTCGCCAGCGCCAGGTAGGCCAGCACCCCGCCGGCCGCAAGCCCGGCGCCGATCCACTTGAAGGCGGGGGCGTCGGCGATCCAGCCGGCGGCATACATCCCCAGGCCGAGGCTGAACGGGAAGATCGTCCACAGCGTCGTCCATTCCGACCACTGATCGGTGAGGCTCATGTACAGCAGCGTCCCGCCGATCCCGGCCAGCACAGCGCCCGGAATCACCATGCCGGCGCGGAGGCGCCGATGCTGCCCGCCGAAAAGGGCAGGCAGGAGGAAGAACAGGCTGAGCACGATGAGTCCGCCCGGCCACCAGGCCCAGATCTCGGGGCTGACGCCCAGCTCGCTGATCCGCGCACGCAGCCACTCCCCAAACAGGATGGCGATGCCGATGACCAGGAGCGTGAGGCCGGCGAACAGCTCGATGGTGCGGCTCACGCGCCCGAGTATACGGCCGGCTCCGACACGATCCGGCCGCTCTCCTTGACGCAGATGCCACCCGCTGCCACCGTGCCAGTCGATGCGGCTCGCGGTGCGGCTCCTGGGCAGGCGGCTGCCGCGCGCGTCCGGCACGCTGCGGGTCGCCGGCCCTGGCGCCACCATCCGCGTTCGCCGCGACCGCTGGGGCATCCCGCACGTCGATGCCGAGTCTGCGAGCGATGCATGGTTCGCGCTGGGCTTCTGCCACGCCCAGGACCGAGCCTTCCAGCTCGAGACGCTGCTGCGCATCGGGCGGGGAACGCTGTCGGCCATGGTCGGCTCCGGCGGCCTGCCCGCCGATCGCATGTCCCGCCGCCTGGGCTTCCATCGCGTGGCGACCGCACAGCTGCCGCTGCTGGATGCCGGCGTGCGTGCCGCCGTCGAGGCGTACGCGCAGGGGATCAACCAGGGCCTGACCCGAGGCCTTGCGCGCCGGCCCCATGAGCATGTCCTGCTGCGCACACAGCCATCGCCGTGGGAGCCAGCCGACGTGCTGGCCTTCGCCGCGCTGCAGTCCTTCGCGCTCGGCGCGAACTGGGACGCCGAGCTCGCTCGGCTGAAGATCCTGTCACTCGATGGGCCTGACGCGCTGCGGGCACTGGACCACGCCTACCCGGCATCGCACCCGCTGAGCGTGCCGGTGGCAGCCGCGGCGGGACCAGCACTGGATCGCCTGGCGGACGACCTGGCCGCGTTCGCCTCGGCGGCGCCCTCGTCGGGCGGGTCGAACAATTGGGCCATCGCCGGGTCGCGCACCGCCAGCGGAGCGCCACTCCTGGCCAACGACCCGCATCTCGCGCCTCGGCTGCCGGCGCCGTGGTATCTCGTCCACCTGCGCTGCCCGGAATGGGAGCTGGCCGGCGCCTCGTTCGTGGGCGCACCAGCCTTGCCGATCGCGTTCAACGGCCACGCCGCGTGGGGCATCACCGCGGGCCTGACCGACCAGGCGGACCTGTTCATCGAGCAGATCGGCGACGACGGCGCCAGTGTCCGCGAAGCCGATGGGTTCGTGCCCTGCCAGGTCCGCGAGGAGCGGATCGAGGTCCGCGGCGGCGACCCCGTCACCGAGCGGGTGCTCGTCACGCCGCGCGGACCGATCATCAGCCCCATCCTCGACGGCGCGCCGGCCGCGCTCTCCCTGGCCGCCGTGTGGCTGCGCGCGATGCCCATCCGCGGCTTCCTGGCCTGCGTCGCGACCCACACCTTCGACGAGTTCCGCTCGACGTTCGAGCAGTGGCCGGGGCCGGCGTTGAACGTCGTCTACGCCGATCGTGACGGGCACGTCGGCTACCAGCTGGTTGGACAGCTGCCGCGCCGGCGGATCGGCCACGGGACGCTGCCGCTCCCCGCCTGGCTGCCGGGCGTCGGCTGGGAGGACGAGCCGGTGCCGTTTGCCGAGATGCCGTCCACCCTCGATCCGCCGGAGGGCTTCGTGGCGAGCGCGAACAACCGCCCGGCGGCCGATGGGACCGGCCCGTTCCTGGGCGTGGACTGGATGGATGGCTATCGCCAGGCGCGCATCGTGGAGGCGCTGCGGGCGCGCGAGCGCTGGGACGTCGCCGCCGCCGCCGAGCTGCAGATGGACGTCGTGAGCCTGCCGTGGCGGCGCGTGCGGGACCGGGTCCTGGCGCTCGCTACCACTGATGCAGATGCAAGCCAGGCGCTCGCGCTGCTCGGCGACTGGGACGGGCGGATCGGTGCCGACTCCGTCGCCGCCTCGATCTGGCAGCTGTTTGTCTCCGAGATGGCCCGGGCCATGGCGCGCGCGAAGGCCGCGGAGGCTTGGCCGTACGCGCTGGGTGCCGGCTTCGGCGACATCGTGCCGCTGACCCTCTTCCACGTCGGCGCCGCGGTCGGGGTGGTCGAGCGATTCCTCGCCCAGCCCGACGGCTGGTTCGCAGATGGCTGGGACGCGGCAGCCATCAAG
>DASSEC010000173.1:0-3325 GCA_035696685.1 Candidatus Limnocylindria bacterium
GAGGGCCATGCTCGAATACAGATCGGTCCAGCCGTAGGCAGTGGCGGTGAAGTTCCGGCACATCAGCAGCACGACCTCGAGGTGCTCGGCTGCCGAGTCCAGCCTGCCGCGGCCCATGTCGAGATGCGCCCGAGCCCCATGCGCCAGTACGCCGGGAGATCCCACTGCCTCTCGCTCGAGGGCGCCCGCAATCCATTCGTCCGCCTCGGCCCAGCGTCCAAGCAGATAGGCCGATATGCCCCGGATGGCTCGCAGCCCGGTCCCGAAGCCCTCGGCTCCCCAGCGCGTGCTCTCCGCGATCGCTTCATCGGCGACCCTGCAGGCTTCGTGCAGGTCTCCCGCCCAGTGGAGTGCCAGCGCCAGCTCGCTGGCGATCTCGGCCGCGCCGGAGAAGTCGCCCACGGAGCGCGCGAGGGTCAGCGCCTCGCGCAGGGTCGCCACCCCGGACGTGGCATGTCCGACCACCACCGCATTGCGGCCGATGCAGCCCAGCGCGCGGATCTCGGCCTCGGCCGAGCCGACCAGCCGGGCGGCGGCGAGGGCCTCCTCCGCATACCGATTCGACTCGTCGAACTGGCTCTGCAGGCCGAGGGCTTGGGCCAGGATTCCCAGCACCTGTGCGCGCGCGACAGACGGGGGGTCGGCCGGCAACAGGTCGAGCGCACGCAGCGCGACGGGCTTGGCAGCGTCGGGATTACCGGCGCCGAGGTGATAGACGGCGAGCCGCTCGAGCAGCGCGCCGGTTCGCAGGGGATCCGCCTCGCGTGCCGAGTCGTGCTCGAGTGCGGCATGCACCAGCGGGATGGCCCGATCGTATGCACCGGTCATGGCAGCCGACTGGGCGGTGCGGATCCTCAGCTCCTGCTGCGTCATGCCGTCGACGGATTCCATCTCCGGCGGCCAGAGGCTCAGCGCCAGGTGGAAGTGCGCGAACGCATTCCCAAAGGCGGACATCCGCTCCGCCGCGCGCCCAGCGCGGAGCAGGGCCGGCAGCGCCTGCCGCACGTCGCGGGCCTCATACCAGTGGTGCGCCAGCTCTGAGGCGACCGTCGCGTCGATCTCCTGATCGGTGCGAAGGGCCTCGACGGCTGCCGCCACCGCAGCATGCAGCGCCAGCCGTTCACCGGGCAGGAGCTCGTCGTAGACCGCCTCCCGCAGGAGGCCGTGGCGGAAATGCATGACCTCGTCGTCGCCGGCCAGCAGGAGGTGGCGGTCGATGGCCTCGCGCAGCGCCACGGCGAGCTCGGACGGCTCCATCCGCGTGACGTTCGCCAGCACGTCGTGCCGGGCGGACTGTCCGGCCACGGCGACCACGCGCAAGAGGTCGCGGGAGGCAGGCGGAAGTCCGCCGACCCTGGCCAGCAGCGTCTCTCGGAGCGTGAGCCCGATGCGCTGCTCGCCCCGCTCGGCAACCGCGAGGAGCTCCTCCGTGAAGAAGGCATTGCCACCACCGCGGTCATGGAGCTGGGCGACGAGGGGCCGATCGGGCGGGCGGCCGAGGATGCCCGCCAGCTGGTCGCGGACCTCGCTCTGCGTGAACCGGGCCAGCTCAAAGCGATCCACCTGCCCGCTGCGCGCGAGCTCAACGAGCAGGGTCAGGAAGGGATGGCGCTCGTTCAGCTCGTCGGTGCGGTATGTCCCGATCAACATCACGCGACCCTGGGTCAGGTTTCGCACCAGGAAGCGCAGCAGGTCTCGTGTTGAACGATCAGACCAGTGCAAGTCCTCCAGCGCGATGACGGTGACCGCATCGGCGGCGATGCGCTCGATCAATCCGAGTACCTGGAGGTAGAGCGAGGACTGTGTCGCGGAGGCCGGGGCCTCCGGCCGAGGCTCGGTCCCGTCATCGGCTCCCAGGTCAGGAATCAGCTGGAAGACGGCGGATCGCGCTGGCCCCACGATGCGCTCGAAGTCCTCCGCGGGCAGTGACCGGAGCCACGGTCGGAGGGCCGCGACGAACGGGTCGTACGGGCGCGCTCCGTCTCCCAGGTCCACGCAGCCGCCTTCCAGGACGCGCAGGCCAGCAGACGCGGCGCTCGCCCGGAACTCGGACAGCAGACGCGTCTTGCCGACGCCGGCCTCACCACCGATGAGCGTGGTGCCGACCGTCCCGGCCTTTGCGCCTTCAAGCACGGCCTGCAGCCGTTGGAGCTCCTCGTCGCGCCCGACGAAGACCGGGCTCGAGATCCGCGTGGTCATGCGCCGATTATCCGATCCTTGGCGATAGCCTAAGGAAGGATGCCATCGGATCCTAAGGAGCAACCCATTGTCGGCGCCCGCAGCGACGGCATACCCTCGCCCAGGATCGCAGGAGGAATCGGAGAAACCAATGATGGATGCGTCGAGCGCGCCGGTGGCGGATGTTCGGATGGACCTCGTGGGGCAGGACTGCGCGACCTTGACGCCGATCATCGCGGCCCGCATGCGCCAGTTGCCGAGCGGGCAGGTGCTCGAGGTGATCTCCGACGATCCCACCGCGCGAAGTGGCCTGGCTTCCTGGTCAAGGTTGACCGGCAATCCGCTGGTGGCCATGGTCGAGGACGGCCCGGGGCGGACCCGCTATTACCTGCGCAGAAAGTAGTCCCGGAGGACAGATCGATGCCAAAGTTCATGGCGCAAGCGACGCACGGGCGGGACGATCCGGAGCGCGCGACGCTGCCCTTCATCATTGCGAACGTCGCCGCTTCGGCCGACCAGGAAGCCATCGTGCTGCTCACGATCGAGGGCGTCTGGCTGGCGACGAAGGGCTATGCGGACGACATTCACCATGAGGGATTGCCACCGCTCCGCGAGGTGCTCGACTCGCTCCTCGCCAATGGCGGGCAGGTGTGGGCCTGCAGCGCCTGCACCAAGCCGCGCGGCATCACGGAGGAGCACATGATCGAGGGTGCCCGGATCGTCGCGGCACCGGACGTGGTGGCCGAGCTCGTGGACGGCGCCCCGCTGTACACCGTCTGATCCGTTCACGGAAATGAGGCAACCCAGGGCCGTCGCCTAAGGACTGTGCCGATGCGCCCGGGCCAGGCCGCGGCCATCTTCTCCATCAAGGAGCGGGGCAACCCCGCCCAGCAGCAGATGGAGATGGAACGATGCGCAGGAACCCACTGAAGGTTCGCGGACTCGCACTGGCGACCATGGTTAGCGTGGCGGTCGCGCTCGCGACGATGCCCGTCACCGCCGCGGCAGCCGAGGCCGCGCCGTGCCCTGGAGGCGGCCCCCTGGTGGTCAACTCGTTCGCCACGTCCCGTAACCTCGCCGATTTCGGAGCCGACGGGCATGTCTGGGCGCTCGACGCGGCGAGCCAGTCGATGCAGATCTGGCAGAT
>DASSEC010000174.1:0-4371 GCA_035696685.1 Candidatus Limnocylindria bacterium
GCGCTCCCACTCGCCCACGGCTTCGAGGTCCGTGTCCGCCTTGCGACGAATGTCGGTCTCGCCCTCGGAGGCCTCGGTCCGCAGCTGCTCGATGCGTGTGTCTATTGCAGTACGCAGCTCGGCGAGGCTGGTGTCGCGCGACGTCTCGGCCACGCCGCGCATCGCGCCCACCAGGCTCTTCAGGAAGTCATCGGACTCTCCGCCAGGCATGGCTGCGGCATCGGCGGGATTGCTGGCGTTCATCGCCTCGTCAGTCGTCGATTCGCTGCTGGCGGGCTCAGCTGGCTCGGAGGCGCCCATCGGCTCGACAGTGGTGGGCTCGCCGGTCGGCGGCTCGGCGGTGGTTGGCGCGGCCGCGTCCCCGCTCGTTGGAGCCTCGGCAGCCGTGGCATCAACCGGCGACCCCTCGGCGGCTGGCGCGTCGGCCTCGACGGGCGCGGGCTCGCCGGCCACCTCGGTGACCGCAGCCTGCGTCTCGCCGCTGTCCTCGCCGTCGGCCGACCACGGAAGCCGGAACCCCGCTCGGCGTCGTTCCACGCCCATCAGTTCGAGTGCCCTCCCGCGCGGCGAATGCGCCGCTTGCGTGGGGGCCATGCTAGACCGGCGTCGCTGGGAAGTCGCAGGCACCCGAAGTACCGTCCGCGACTGCCGGTCGTACCACTGGGAGTGCTTGCTACCATCGCGACCATGGATCCCTGGGTGGTCACCGCCCGCAACGTCGCGCTGATCCTGCTGGCGGCAGGCATCGCGTTCATCGCCCTGCGCGTGGCGATCAACGCCGCGGTAGCCGGGGTGCTCGATCGGCGCGGCCGCCAGGCCGAAGGGCCGATGTCCCCGGTCGAGCTCGAGCGCCGGGTTCGCACCCTGCAGCGCCTGGCGATGCGGATCGCCGGCTCGGTCATCGTGGTCATCGCCGCGCTCATGATCCTGGAGGAGTTCACCATCGACATCGGCCCGGCGGTGGCGGGCCTGGGGGTGGCTGGGATCGCGGTGGGCCTGGGCGCCCAGACGTTAGTCAAGGACTGGCTGGCGGGCATCTTCATCGTGCTGGAGAACCAGTACAGCGCCGGCGACCGCGTTCGCATCGCTGGCGTGGAGGGCGAGGTGGAGGACTTCAGCCTGCGGCGGACGACCCTGCGGGACGCGGACGGCACCGTGCACACCGTGCCGAACGGCCAGATCATCGTGGCGTCGAACCTGAGCCGCGGTCGCGGCGGCGCGAAGGCAGGCTTCGCGGTTCCCGAAGGGGGATCGTCGGAGCCTACGGACGCTCCGACGGGCAGTAGCTAGGCGGACTCCTCCGCGCGCTCGATCCGGTCGGCGGCTGCCCGGTCCTTCGTGGTTCGGCGGCGCGGCTCGGCTTCATCGTTCTCGGTGACCAGCATCGGCGGATGGCCGTGCTCGATGGTCTCGGCGGTGATGACAACCTTGCGGACGTCGGTGCGCTCCGGGATGTCGTACATGACCTCCAGCAGCGCCTCCTCCAGGATCGTGCGCAGTGCCCGCGCCCCGGTCTTGCGGCCGAGGGCCAGGCGGGCGGTCGCCTCGAGCGCCTCCGGCGTGAACACCAGCTCTACCTTGTCCAGCTCCAGGAACTTGCTGAACTGCTTGGTGAACGCGTTCTTCGGCTCGGTCAGGACGCGGACCAGGTCCTCGAGGGCCAGCGCGGCCAGGCTCACCACCACCGGCAAGCGGCCCACGAACTCCGGGATGAGGCCGTACTTCAGCAGGTCTTCCGGCATCAGCTGCTCCATCAGCTGGCGGCGCTCGTCCTTGCTGCGCTGTGCCTCGGAGCCGAACCCCATCCCCCGCCGGCCGACCCGTTCCTCGACGATCTTCTCGAGGCCCTCGAAGGCGCCGCCACAGATGAACAGCACGTTGGTGGTGTCGATCTGGATGAAGTCCTGGTGCGGATGCTTGCGGCCGCCCTGCGGCGGCACGTTCGCGACCGTCCCCTCGAGGATCTTCAGCAGCGCCTGCTGTACGCCCTCGCCCGACACGTCGCGCGTGATGGATGGGTTGTCGGTCTTGCGCGCGATCTTGTCGATCTCGTCGATGTAGATGATCCCGCGCTGGGCCCGCTGCACGTCGAAGTCCGCGGCCTGGATGAGGCGCAGCAGGAAGTTCTCGACATCCTCGCCGACGTAGCCGGCCTCGGTCAGGCTGGTCGCATCGGCGATGCAGAAGGGAACGTCCAGCACCTTGGCCAGGGTCTGCGCCAGCAGCGTCTTGCCCGAGCCGGTGGGACCCACCAGCAGCACATTGGCCTTGCCGAGCTCCACGTCGTCGACGGTGTTGCCGGCGTTGACCCGCTTGTAATGGTTGTAGACCGCCACGGAGAGGACCTTCTTGGCCTGATCCTGGCTGATGACGTACTCGTCCAGCTTCTCCTTGATCTTCCGTGGGCTGGGGAGCGGCGCGGAGGCCGGCTTGCCCGAGCGAGGCTGCTCGAGCATCTCCTCCTCGATGATCTCCTGGCACAGGTTGATGCACTCGTCGCAGATGTACACGCCCTGCCCGGCGATCAGCTTGCGAACCTGCTCCTGGCTCTTCCCGCAGAAGGAGCAGCGGTACGGGACCTTGGTCTTGCTGGTCATCTGCGCCGAGGATAGCACGCCATTCCGCGTGCTCCCGCATGAACCGATGGTCCCGATAGCATGCCCCCATGCCCTCGCGCGACGCCCAATTCGCCGCCTTCGACTCGCCCATCGGCCGCTTCTGGCTGTCCGCCAGCGCCGAGGGCCTGGTGCTCATCAGCCGATCCGAGACGCCCGAGCGGCTGCTCTCCGGCCTGGCGGCCCGCCGGTTGGTGGCCCTCCCGGACGACGGCGCGCTGGCCCCGGCGCTGGAGTGGATGCGGCGCTATTTCGATGGGTTGCGGCCCGGACCACCGCCGCGTGACCTGTCCGCCGTGTCGACCTTCGATGCCGCTGTCTACCGCGCGGCCATGGCCATCCCCTACGGTGCGACCGCCGCGTACGGCGACGTGGCCGCTGCGGCGGGTTCGCCGCGAGCCGCACGGGCGGCGGGCGGGGCGATGGCGCGCTGCGCGCTGTTTCCAGTGGTGCCATGCCACCGGGTCATGCACGCCGACGGCTCAATCGGCGGTTGGGGCCCCGACCTGTGGGTGAAGCGCTGGCTGCTGGCGCACGAGCAGCGGGCCTAGTCCCGAGGAGCGAAGCCGGCGGGAGGCGGCCGGCTACTTCTTCTTCGGCTCGGCGGCGGCGTCGGCCTCGGCGGCCTCTTCCGCGGTCGGCATCGTCCCGCCGGCGCCCTGTGCCAGGCTGATGAGCGACTCGGTGTTGCCGGCGAAGACCTCGTCGATCAGCCCGTATTCCTTGGCCTCGTCGGCGCTCATGAAGTAGTCGCGCTCCGAGTCCTTTTTGATCTTGTCGGGCGTCTGGCCGGTGTGCGCTGCCAGGATCCCCATCAGGCGGTTAGTGAGGTTCATGACCTCGCGGACCTGGATCTCGACGTCGGGGGTGTTGCCCCGGAACCCGGCCGATCCCTGGTGGATCATGATCCGGCTGTTCGGCAGCGCGAACCGCTTGCCGGTGGCTCCGGCGGCCAGGAGGACGGAGGCCATGGAAGCGGCCTGCCCGATGCAGATGGTGCTCACCGGCGCCTTCAGGTACTGCATCGTGTCGTAGATGGCCAGCCCGGAGGTAACGACGCCGCCGGGGGAGTTGATGTAGAGGCTGATGTCCTTCTCCGGGTCCTCCGACTCGAGGAACAGCAGCTGAGCGATGACCAGGTTGGCGATGTGATCCTCGATCGCGTCACCGAGGAAGATGATCCGCTCCTTGAGCAGACGCGAGTAGATGTCGAACGCTCGCTCGCCGCGGGCGCTCGACTCGATGACCATGGGGACCAGCATGCGTCTACTCCTGGGTGGGCTCGGGCTCGGCCGCTTCGGAGGCCGATGATGCCGCCGCCGCGGCGGACGCATCGGTTCCGAGGGCTCGGTCAATCAACGTGTCGACCAGTTTACGGTTGCGAATCGTCATCCGCAGGTAGCTGCGACCACGCCGGCTGCCGAGCGACTCCGCCAGCCGGGGATCGTTGTTGTAGCGCGCCAGCTGATCGTCGATCTCGGCCTGCACTTCCTCCGGCGACGCGTCGATCCCCTCATGCTCGGCAATGGCCGACAGGACGAGCAGCACCTTCACCCGCCGCGATGCCGGCTCGCGCAGCTCCGCGCTGAGCTCCTCGGGCGTCTGCTTGGCGAGCGCCAGGTACTGGTCCAGGCCGATACGCTGGGCCGCGAGCCTGTTCTGCAGCTCGTCGCGCATGATGTCGATCTCGTTGGCGATCATCACCTCCGGCAGGTCGACGGTGGCGTTCGAGCTGGCGAAGTCGATGATCCGGTCG
>DASSEC010000175.1:0-4812 GCA_035696685.1 Candidatus Limnocylindria bacterium
GTCAGACTCGGAGGCCGACGGCCCGCTGCCGGCCGGCCATCCCACGCCGACTCAGCGCCCCGTGTCGACGAAGCCCGATACCAGGTCGCCCGAGGAGCGCCCGTCACCCTCGGAGCACCAGCCGGCCGCGGCGCCGAGCGACGAGAACAGCAACGACGCCAGTGGTCCGGATCGCTCCGGCGAGGACGGCAATAGCCCGGAAGATGAATCTGGTGGAGACGACGGCAGCACCCCCGACGGCTCGTCGGGCGAGAGCTCTCCCGAAGCAGGCGGTGGTGATTCTGGAGACGGCGAGGAATCGGGAAGCAGTGGCGGTTCGGGCGGCGAGGAGAGCTCCGGCTCATGGAGCTCGCCCGAACCGAGTGACGGCGGCGAGACCCGCGATGGCGGGGATCCAACCGACGACTGACTGAGCGGCGCGCTCAGGCAACGCGCCGTCAGCACCGGCCGCCATCGCGACACGAGAGGTGTCACGAGCCTGGTTGACCCTGTGGTCATGGACAAGGGCCACTGGGTGGACTTCGAGCTCACCGTCACCGGCGTTGATGCGTCGCTGCAAGTTCGCATCGGCTCCTTCGCCGAGCGCTCCGTCGCGTCAGTTGAGCTGGGGGCGCTGCGCACCAATGGGATCGGGGCCACGGCCCGCGAGGCACTGGTGGCTGCCCTGGCGCCGCTGGGCAATCGGATGACCACCGCTGTCATGTCCGCGCCGGCCATGTTCGGGGTCAGCGCCCGGCTGCTGGCGGCGGGCGAGTAGTCGGCATGCAGGGCATCGGCTACCGGCAGCTCATCAACCGCAGCCTGCCCCTCCAGGAGCGCGCCTGCACGTCCAAGGCGGTCTATCTCAGCCGTGCCGAGGCCAAGGCGACCATGCGGCATGGCCGCCGCGGGTACGCCGGGCTCCATCCGTACCGCTGCCATTGGTGCGCGGGCCGGCACCTGGGCCACGCGCGGCGCGCGTTCTGACCCGATGACCTCCGTTGCAGAGGTGTTTCCGCCGTGCCCGGCATGCGGCTCGCGCAAGGTGATCAATATCATTTACGGCCTCCCCGGCCGCGAGTTGATGGACGCGGAGCTGCGCGCCGAGGTCGTGCTGGGGGGTTGCATCGTCGGGCCGGAATCGCCCGAATTCGAGTGCGGAGCCTGTCATGCGGTTCTGCCATGGGTCGCAATGAGCGACTGAAGCCGCGCTGCGCGAGGTTGCCGTCCCTGAATTGCTTGCCGCCGGTGAGCGGCGCGTGGACAATGCCCGCCTATGACTGACGGCAACGGCGTGAACCACGACGATCTTCAGACTGGCGTGCAGGCCATCCGCGAGGTCGCCCGCCGCGGTGCGGCCGCGGCCCGATTCCAGTCGCGAACCGAGGAGCGGCTGCTGCAGCTGATCGTCGACGCGACCGTGAGCCTCTTCCAGGCGCAGGCGGCCTCCATTGCCCTGTTCCTCCGGAACCCGGACCGACTCGAGTACCGCGTGGCCGGCGGCGTCCAGAGCGGCGACGTGGTGGGCATGTCGGTGCCGCCCAGCCAGGGCATCGTGGGCTACGTGTACTCCACCGGGGAGTCCGTTGCACTCACCGACCTGTCGCAGGATCCGCGCTTCGACCGCGCCACCGCGGAGAAGACCGGTTACATGCCGCGCTCGGTGGCGGCCGTGCCACTGGTCACCGAGGAGCAGGTGGTGGGCGTGCTGGAGGTATTCGACAAGGCCACCGGCGAGACGTTTTCGGTACGCGACATGGAGGTGCTGGCCGCGTTTGGCGCGCAGGCCGGCGCCGCGATCCAGGGGACCCGCGTGCAGCACGATCTGCCGGTCCTCCTGGCCAACACGTTCCGCCAGCTCACGCCGGACCTCACCGACGAGCAGGTGACCGCACTGGTCAGCACTGCCACGCAGGAACTCGACACCGACGAGGAGACGCAGTTCTGGGGGCTGGTCGACCAGGTCAGCAGCCTGCGCGGCCTGGGTGACAGCGAGCTGGAGCTGGTGGGCGACATCCTCCAGGTGGTGGCCGCCCACAAGCAGCATCGCGCCCGGTTCGGCCGCACTCCGGGCCGGTGACGTCCCAGGCGTCCGAGGCGCTGCCCGCCTGGTCGGAACCCTTCACTCCCCCCACCAACAAGGGCCTTGCGCGGCTGCCCGCGCTGGACAGCATCACCCGCGAATGGGCCTGGGGCGGCTCCACCGGCGAGGGCGTCAGCGTGGCGATCGTGGACTCCGGCGTGGAGGGCGACCATCCCTGGGTCAAAGGCCGGCTGGTCGAGAGCGTCGCGGTGGAGATGCACGGCGACGAGCCGGAGATCGTGGAGACCGAGCCCGTCGACCTGTTCGGGCACGGCACGGCCTGCGCCGGCATCATCGTCGGCCTGGCGCCGGACGTGGAGATCGTGTCGGTCCGCGTCCTCGGCGCCGACCTCCGGGGCAAGGGCGCGTCATTTGCCGCCGGCCTCCAGTACGTGATCGAGCGGCCGGTGGCCGTCGCCAACCTGAGCCTCTCCAGCAAGAGCGAGGCGATGCAGCCGTTCTTCTACGAGCTTGCGGACGAGGCGTATTTCCGTCGCGTCGTGCTCGTCAGCGCGGCGAACAACGTGGTGGGGCCCAGCTACCCGAGCCTCTTCAGCTCGGTGATCAGCGTGGCGGCCCACTCGGAACCGGACCCCTGGCGCTTCTACTACAACCCGAACCCGCCGGTCGAGTTCGGGGCCTGGGGCCTGGACGTGCCGGTGGCCTGGATGAACGGCGGTGAGACGCTGGTGACCGGCAACTCATTCGCCGCGCCCCACATCACCGCCATCGTGGCGCTGATCCTGGCCAAGCACCCCGGCCTGACGACATTCGAGGTGAAATCGATCCTGGCCGCGGTGGCTGACAACGAACGACCAGGAGCCGACGGCGGCGGCGCTACGCGTCGGAAGGCAGGTACCAGAGCGCCACGCGGTTCGGCTCGCTGAGCGGACCGGCGGCCAGCCCGGAGATGGCCTCGGCCGTCAGCTCCCGGTCCCGCACCGCTTCCCGTCCAAAGCGCTCCGCCTCGTCCAGCAGGACCGCATACATGCCGATGCGCTCCGCCCGCTCCCCCGACTCCTGCATGGTCACGGCCAGGTCTGTCTCGCGTCGCAGGCAGATCCGCGCCAGCTCCTCGGGCGTCGGCGGCTCTGCCGCCAGGCGGTCCAGCTCCGCGACCAGCGCGGCCTCGATCGCTTCCGGATCCGAGTCCTCGCTGGCGGTGACATCGATCTCCAGCAGGGCGTTGCCACTGGCCAGCGGATAGGCCGCTGCCTCCACCTCGTCCGCGAGGCGGAGCTCTCTGACCAGTCGGCGCTGCAGCCGCGAGGCGGCGCCACCGGTCAGCAGATCGGCAGTGAAGTCGGCGGCCAGCCACTCGTCGGTGCCGAACGGCTCCACCAGGCAGCCCAGGAACAGCTTCGCCGCGGGCACGTCGTCCTCGATCTCGGCACGCCGCTGCGCCGGCGACGTGAGCGACGCGGTGCTGGTCACGGGCGGAGTGGCCCCGGCCGGGACACTGCCGAGATATCGGTCAACCAGCTCGAGCGCCGGTTCAGGCTGGAAGTCGCCCACCAGCGTCAGGACCGCGTTGTTCGGCAGGTAGTGGGTCTCAAAGAAATCACGGACCTCGGGCAGCGTCGCCGCGTCGAGGTCCGCCATGGACCCGTACAGCGAGTGGGCGTACGGGTGGCCGCTCGGGAAGGCCAGCGCGAAGAGCTGATCCTCCGCCTCGCCGTACGGCACGTTTTCGACGTCCCCCTGCCGCTCGTTCTTGACCACTTCGCGCTGGTTGTCGAGCGTCTCCTGCGAGATCGCCTGGCTCAGCGTGGCCATGCGGTCCGCCTCCAGCCACAGCGCCAAGGCCAGCTGGTGGCTGGGCACGACGTCGATGTATACCGTGGAGTCCCAGCCGGTGGTCGCATCGGCGTCGCCACCGGTGGCTTCGATGGCCGTCAGATGCTCGGCCTTCCCGACGTTCGCCGAGCCCTGGACCATCATGTGCTCGAACAGGTGCGCGAAGCCGCTCCGGCCAGGAGCCTCGTGGGCGCTGCCGACCGCATAGGTCAGGCACGCGCCGACGACCGGAACGCCCGCATCGGGCGCCATGACGACGCGCAGGCCGTTCGAGAGCCGATGGGTGGTGATGCGTGGTGGCTCGCTCATGCGAGCCGCAGTGTGCCGGACACCAAAGACCGCCGTCGTGGCCTTGCGGCCATGGACGGCGGTCCGTGCGTGTGAGACTGAGGCCTTAAGGCTTGCCCTTGATGCTCGGCTTGCCCTTGATGCTCGGCTTGCCCTTGATGTGACCCATCACATCGTCGTCATCCGAGATGCCCGGCTTGCCCTTGATCGCTGGCTTGCCCTTGATCCCAGGCTTGCCCTTGATCGAGGGCTTGCCCTTAATTGATGGCTTGCCCTTAATGCTCGGCTTGCCCTTAATGTGGGCCTCAGTGTCCTTGGACTCATCGCCCGTGTGATGCGACATTTCCGATCTCCACTGTATTGGGGTTCGTTCCGTTCCCCCTGGCCCTATCGAGCTCAGTAGGGGAAGACTACATACTCGCAGCGTTCCGGAACAGCCTCGGCGGTGACCCAAAGCTTGTAGTCCTGCGGACCGGGGCGCTGTCAGGCAGCCGACAGGTTCGGATCCCCGTTCTGGTGCCTAGGTCCCGCGCTCCGCCAGCAGGGAGCCCCCGAACGCCAGCATCCAGAGCATCGGCGGGTAGACGATCATGCGCTCCGCTCCCCCATGGCCGATGGCCCCGAAGACGGCCGGGTTGCCGCTGTCGCCGATGATCATCACGACC
>DASSEC010000176.1:0-12067 GCA_035696685.1 Candidatus Limnocylindria bacterium
GGCTGCCAGACCCAGTGCTCCATGATCTGGGACGGCGCCTCCACGAAGTCCCACTCTGTCGACGCGGCGGAGAAGCGGGTGAACTCGGCCTGCGTGAGGCTCATGTGCAGGATGTGGCCGAACTCGTGGAAGAGCGTCTCGATCTCGCCGTGGTCGCCGTGCGTGAGCAGTGACGGCCGCGAAGCGGTGGGCGGCGTGAAGTTGGCGACGATGGCGTTGACGGGCTTCACGTACTCCCCGTCGGCCCCACGGTGGCCGATCACGATGGGGAACGCCGCCGCGTGGGTGAACTTGCCATCTCGTGGGAACAGATCGGTATAGAAGTGGGCGAGCAGCTCGCCGCTGTCGCGGTCCCGGATCTCGAACAGCTGGACCGATGGGTGCCACGTCTTCGCGTCCGGCACGCGACGGTAGTCCAGGCCGAATACGTCGCCGGTCAGCGCGAACATGCCGTCCAGCACCGCGTCCAGGGCGAGGTATTCGCTGACCTGCTGCTGATCAACGCCGTGCTGCTCCACCGACATCCGCGTGTCGTAGAACGCCCAATCCCAGGCCTGCAGCGTGTCGTCGCCAGCTGCCTCGCGATGGAGCCCGCGCATGACCTCGATCTCCTCGCGCGCGGCCGCCTCCAGGGGCGGCACCAGCTGGCGGTAGAAGTCGCGGACGCGGCCGGGGTCCGCGGCCATCTTCACTTCCATGGCATAGCCGGCCCAGGTCGGGAAGCCCAGCAGGTCGGCGATCTGCTGTCGCAGCTCGAGCGCTTCGGCCAGCAGCGGACGGTTCGCGTCCACGGCGCGGTTCCAGTTCTTCCGGAACAGCGTCTCCCGGCTGGCCCGATTGCGGGCGCGCTCCATGAACGGGTTGATCTCGGGGTAGTCCAGGCTGACCCGATACGTCCCATCTCGGCTCCCCGGCCGCAGGCGCTCGACGTAGGCGTCCGGCAGGCCGGTCAGGCCCTCCTGGTCGACCTCGATCCAGTCCTGGTACTCGGCGAGGTTCCGCGCGAATGCCACCTCCAGCTCGACGAGCCGGGAGCGGAGCCGCTCGAGCTCGGCTCTCTGGTCGGGCGGCAGCTCATGGCCCGCGCGACGCAGGTCACGCAGCCAATGCTCCAGCAGCAGTGCCCGCTCGCCGGACAGTTGCTTCGCCTCGTCCGAAGCGGCAAAGCCCGCCACCGCGCGGTACACGTCGTCGCGGAACACCACCGCGACCCGCCACTTCGTCAGCTTCTCCTCCGCGGCCTGGCCCGCGTCGCGCACCGCGGCGTCCGGATGGACCTGGGCCATGAAGGCGCCGCGACCGTAGCCAACGGAGATCTCGGCACCGGCCAGCTCGAGGTTGCGCAGGGTGGCGTCGAAGGTCGGTGGCCGGTCGGCCGCCACGGCCTGCGCGACGAGGGCGTCCGCGCGCTGGACCGCGGCCTCCGCCTCGCGCGTGACCGACTCGGCGGTTACGGAGCTGAAGTCGTAGAGCATTCCCGGCATGGTAGTCGTACGGCGGCCGGTACGCCGTTCCGCGTCAGGCTCGCTCGGTGGCCTGCTGCAGCCGCTCCGCCGATGCGGCCCGCTGTGCCTCCAGCAAGTCGCCGAAGGGCTCCGGCGCCGCCCAGCCGATGGAGACGGACAGCCGCAGATCCTCGTTCGAGCCGCGCCACATGGCGAACGCGCCATACAGCCGCGACACGATGCTGTCCATCGCGTCCCCGTAGGTCTCGACCAGCATCACGCCGAATTCATCCTCGTCGATGCGCGCCACCAGGTCGGCGTCCCGCAGGTTCCGCCGCAGGACGCCGGCTGCCCCTCGCAGGACCTCGTCACCGGCCGCGCGCCCGAAGCGCTGGTTCGTCTCCTTGAGCCCGTCGATGTCGACGTTCATGACGATCACCGGACGGCGGTATCGCGCGCGGCGAACACGCTCGGTCTCCAACGCGTCGGTCCAGACGGCACGATTGGGAAGCCCGGTCAACGCGTCGACGCGCGAAGCGGCGCCCGATGCACGGGCAGCGGCGGTACGCGGGGCGCGCGATGAACGAGAGGTCGCGGGCCGGCGGCCATTGGTCACCCCGACAGTGTCGGTCCGCGGCCGCGTCTCGCGGAATGGCCCAATAGGACCAGTGGCTACGCCTCGCGCTTGGCGAGGTACATGCGCTCGTCGGCGGCACGGAGGGCATCGTGCAGCTCGTCACCGTCGTCGGGGATGGCCCAGCCCATGGACAGCGACAGGCGCAGCTCGGGATCGGACCCTTGCCACGCGGCGCAGGCGGCGTGGATGCGTGCCACCAGGCTATCCATCGCATCGGGCTCCGTCTCGGGCAACAGGATCCCGAACTCGTCGCCACCGATGCGTGCCACCACGTCAGAATCGCGCAGGTTGGAGCGCAAGACGGACGCCGCACCGACCAGCAGCTCGTCGCCGCCCACGTGCCCGAAGCGGTCGTTCGCCCGCTTCAGGCCGTCAACGTCGGCGGTCATGACCACGATCGGGCGGCCGTAGCGTGAGCGGCGCGTGGCCTCGGCCTCCAGGGCATCGGTCCAGGCGACCCGGTTGCCTAGGCCGGTGAGCGCATCCGTGCGCGCCTGGCGCGCGAACAGGTCGCGCTCCGCGCGGAGCTCTTCGCGGGCGGCCGCCTGGCTCAGGAGCACCTCGGCCGCATCGGCCAGGGCGCGGCCCACCCGCAGGCACAGGGAGGTGAAGCCACGCGGTCGTACGGCCCCATGTCCGACCACCAGGACGGCGCGGTCGTGGCCGTCACCGATGGCCAGCGCATACCGCGAGACGAGCTCGCTGCGCAGCCCGGCCAGCCCGGCGTCATTGACGTCCTGCTCCACCAGTGGCTCGTCGCCCATGCGTCGGACGAGGCGGATCAGGTCGCTGCACAGCTGGGGATCATCGCATTCCTCCCGGGTGGCGCCCGCGCGCTCCACCATCGGCCCATCCGGCGTTGCGAGGAGCACGGCCGCGAACTCGCAGGACAGCGCACCGCCGGCAACCTCGGCCACGTGCCGGGCGGTGTCGCGCAGCGTTTCCGGGCGGTACTGCATCAGCTTGCGAACCGCGTCGACGACCTCGAGCTCATCGGCCAACAGCTTCGATGAGGAGACGTCGCCGACCGCGGCCACGGCCTCGGCAGCGTGGCGCAGGAGCTCGGCGTCCGAGGCGCGGATGGGTGAAGAGCTGCCGACCGCTACCACGTGGTCGTCGCCCACGGGCACCAGTGCGGCATGCGTGCTCCAATAGGGCCCGATGACACGCACCGGCTCCGAGCCGGCTAGGCGGACGGGGGACTGGCCCGGCACTGCCAGGCGGACATGCGGTTCGTCGGCTGATTGCACTTCAACCGCGCCTGCCCAACCGGCGCCGCGGCCGCTGCCGCCCAGCAACCGCAGCGCGTCGGCGTGCCGCTGGAGGACCAGCACGTCTGATGCGCCAAGTGCTGACGCGACGGCCTCGATCCCGCCTGCAAGGCTTGGGGTGGTCACTGCCGGAGTGTGGAGTCCACCCCACTGGACCGGAATGGCCCAATAGGACCACGCGCGGAGGCTGGCACGCTTCACGCGGTCCTGAGGACGAAACCCAAGGAGGCGACACGTGAACTTCAACAGCATCCTCATCGGCTCGGACAACCCACAGCGCTTGGCCGACTACTACACGAAGGTCCTCGGCGAGCCGACATGGCAGGGGGACGGCTACTGGGGCTGGCTCGTCGGCTCCGGCATGGTCAGCGTCGGCGCGCACAGCGAAGTGCACGGCCAGAATGCCCAGCCGGGGCGGTTAATCTGGAACATCGAGTCCAGCGACGTAAAGGGCGACTTCGAGCGCTTCAAGGCCGCCGGCGCCATCGTGATCCGCGAGCCGTACGCGTTCGGCGACGACCAGAACCAGGCCGACATCGCCACCCTGGCCGATCCGGATGACAACTACTTCCAGCTGGTCAGCCCGATGCAGCCCTAGGCGGCCAGCACGCGAACCTCCGCGTCGGGCGGCAGCTTGGACCACCAGTGGGCATAGCGGGCATAGACGTTCGGCTCGCGACTCGACAGGAAGCGGACCAGCCGGCCCGCCTCGCGCTCGAGGCTGGTCCACGTGGCCGCGTCGAGCTTGCGGAGCGCGGTCACCTCGACCCCGGACGCGCTACCCGGAGCAGGCCGCCAAACACCGGCCACGTAGCCATCCACCAGGACGGTTGGCAGTGTGTCGCCGTTGAGACGGCTGACGTGTGAACGAATTTCCGGCGTGATGACGCGGCTGCGGTCGCGGTATGCCAGCAGGATCTCGTCCCACATGCCGAGAAACCGAGGCGGCGCCATCGCGTCCTCCGGCGGCAGATGGGCACCACGCAGGTCGAGCAGTGGCTTGCCATTCGGGCCCTCGTACGAGACCAGCTCATCGGCGAGCACCGCCAGCCCATCGCGGATCGGCGGCATGGGCATCATGGTGAACTGGTTGAGGTCGGCCTCGGTGGCCGGCCCGAAGGCGCCGAGATAGCTGCGCACCAGGTGCGCCATCGCCGCTGCCCGGTCGGCAGCGTACGGCGTCGAACTGGGTGCGCTGAAGTGCGAGCGGTCTCCAAAGGACCACGGACCGCCGGTGGGTGCATAGACGAAGGGGCCGATGTGACGCAGCGCCCACCACACCGGTCGCCCTGGCACGCCCGCGCGCTCGGCGATCCAGGCCTCGAACTCTGCGCTGGCGCGACCCTGGTCCGCCCATGCATGCAGCGCGGGCACCAGAGCGTCCGTCTCCTCGATTGACAGCCCAGCGACGGTGAAACGCTCGTCGTACAGGCGGGCGCGGCGAAGGTCGGGGACCAGCGCGGCCCACACCGCCGGGTAGGCCCTCGCTGTCACCACGTGTTTCGTGAGCCGCATCAGCGTGGCCTTCACAAGCTGACGCGCGGCGAACGCTCGATCCAGCCCCGCCGCGTCGAAGCCGCTGATCCGATTCCACAGAGCGAGGTACGGCGAGGCAGGGGACTGCGCCTGGAGGGCACACACGGCGTCGACCGCCTCGACCACGCTCGTCCGCCGCCGGCGCAGGAGCAGCTGGCGGTCGAGCGTCGCCCGGTTCAGCTGACGGGCGGTCAGCTTCACGGCGCCGGTCGGTAGGCCAGCAGCCGCACCCCGGATGCGAAGGCAGATGCATCGACCAGCTGCAGACGCTGTGGCTCCTCAAGTGGCGGGAGGAAAGGCCTGCCACCGCCCAGCACGAGGGAGTAGATCAGCCGCCCCATCGGCTACGAGGAGGCAGCCAGCTCGACAAAGCGGGTTCGCCCGATGGCGTCGCCGTAGGCCCAGACGTCGATCTCCGGCGGCTCGATGCCCAGCGTGCTGAGCGCGGTGCACACCTGACTGCGATGGTCCGTCCCGTGGTGCGTCGCCTGCGCCAGGCGGAAGCCCAGGGGGACGTGGAACTCCCACCGCGGATCCATCTCCGCCACGTCGCGTTCCGGGTCCGGATCGCCGGCCAGGACCTCCGTCCACGCGGCTGCATTCCGCTCCGTCTCGGTTCGTAGCTGTGCAAGCGTGGCGCCGTTCGACTCGTCAATTGCGGGGAGGGGAGATGCCGAGGTGGAGAAGAACGTCAGATACCAGCGATCCGAACCGACCACGTGGCGCAGGGTGTCGATGATCGAGCCATAGGTGCCTGCAGCGTGCTGCCGCAGCTGCTCGTCCGTCAGCCTCTCACAGAACTCCAGCAGCCGGTCCGTGGCCCACAGGTGGTGCGCAACAGCGTCCCCCTGCATCGACCCGGCCACCGGCGTGAACGTGGCTTTCATGCGTGCGTCTCCCATGGTGGTCATCGGCTCGAGCATGGCAAACAAAGATGACAAGAATTGTCGGGAATGCGGTGCATGGTCGGATGAGCTGGCGATGCCTGCGCTGCCAGACTAGCAGCACCGCGAGAGGCGACATGATGACGATTCGACCCTCATTCGAGACCTGGCCCACCGTCAACCAGCGGCTGCGCGACGCGGTGGCGGCGCTGACGCCGGACCAGCTGGCGTTTCAACCCGCGCCCGACCGCTGGCCATTGTGGGCGAGCATCGGGCACATGGCGTGTCAGCGCGTCTTCTGGCTGTGCGACTTCGCGGGAGCCCCGGGTGCCGAGACGACCTCCTTCCCGGATGCCGGCAACAACTGCCCGGGCGACGAGGATCTGGAGCACGTGTTGGACGCAGCAGATCTTTCGCACGCGCTCGACTCCACCTTCGGGATCATCGACTGGTGCCTCGATGCCTGGTCGCCGGAGTCTCTCGCCGAGATCATCGAGCATCCGGAATGGGGAGAGCACAACCGCCGACATCCGCGTGGCTGGGCGCTGACCAGGGTCTGGGCCCACGACATGTGGCACATCGGCGAGCTCAATGAGTCGCTTCCGAAGATCGGCCGCCCGCTGGTTGACCCGTGGGACTGACCCGAGGTTGACACGCGGCCGCTACGCTCGACGCATGCGCCCCCAATCAACCCCTGAGTTACGCGTGATCCTGGACAGTCTCGCGTACGTCGAATCGCCTCGGTGGCACGACGGCCGCCTCTGGTTTGCCCATTGGGGGACCGATGAGATCGTCGCGGTCGATCTCGACGGCCGAAGCGAGGTCATGGCCCACGGCCCCCGCGGCCTGGGCTGGTGCATCGACTGGCTGCCCGACGGGACGCTGCTGTGCACCGGCAGCGGCCTCATGCGCCTTGAGGCCGACGGGCGGCTGGTGCCGCACGCGGACCTCTCCGCTTTCGCTGGCGATTGGAACGAGGTCATCGTGGATGGGCGCGGCAACGCCTACGTCAACGGAGGCATGTTCGGGTCGCAGGATGCGCCCGCCGGCGTGATCGCACTGGTCACCCCGGAGGGGGAGGCACGCCAGGTCGCGGATGGCCTGGCGTTCCCCAACGGCATGGCCATCACGCCGGACAACCGCACGCTGATCGTGGCCGAGTCGTGGGCGGATCGGCTGACGGCCTACGACATCGCCGACGACGCCAGCCTGTCCGGTCGCCGTTCCTGGGCAGACACGGCGGGCCTCCACCCGGATGGCATCTGCGTGGACGCTGACGGTGCGGTCTGGTTCGCCGATGTCGCCAGCAAGCGATGCGTCCGCATCCGCGAGGGCGGTGAGATCCTCGGCAGGGTGGAGCTCGATCGCGGCGCCTTCGCCTGCATGCTGGGCGGGCACGATCGCCGCACCCTGTTCATGGTCGTCGCCGAGTGGGGTGGCTTCGAGCAGGTTCCCGAGCTGCTTGCCAAACGCACCGGCCGGGTCATCGCGGTCGAGGCGCCGGCGCCAGGCGTGGGCTGGCCGTGACGGAGCGGTGCGGCGGCGGTGTCTCGACATCGGGCTCGGAGAACCTGCTCAGGATGCGGCTATGGACGCCTCGTGATAGAGCGGGCGGAGCGCTCGGTGCAGATCCAGGTACCGCGCATAGGTGCGGTCGGCGGCCGCCCGGCGCTGCGCATCGGCTCGGAAGATCCGATCGATGCCAGCCGCCTCGCGCAGGAAGCCGACGTCGGCTTCGCGGCCTAGCGCCACCAGGGCCAGGGCGCCGACGCCGAGCGCCCCCGCGTCCTGCGGGGTTGCCATGGTCAGGACGTCGCTGCCCAGCTGGTCGGCGATGATCTGGACCCATACGGCGCCGATGGCCCCGCCGCCAACGGCGCGGATCTCGCGAACCGACGCGCCGTAGGCCTGAGCGTAGTCACGCGCCCAACGAATCTGGCAGGCCACGCCCTCCATGACCGCCCGCAGGAGATGGCCGCGGCCGTGGTGCAGGTCGAGTCCGACGAACGCGCCGCGCAGCCGGTCGTCGAAGACGGGCACGCGTTCGCCGCTGAGCCATGGGGCGAACAGGAGGCCGTCCTGGTCGGCGGCGCAGGCCTCGACCATGCTGTCGATCCGCGCGTAGTCGACCGGCCCACGGCTCCCGTGCCCGATGGCGCGCAGCAACCAAGCGAGCGCACCGCCGCCGGTGGCGATTTCCAGCCACAGGATCCAACGGCGGTCGATGGCATGGCCGAGGACGCCCAGCTGCTTGGCCGGGTCGCGCAGGGCGGCGTCGACGGTGAGGCCCAGGTACACCGCCGTGCCCAGGCTCAGATGCGCGTCGCCGGGTGCGATGGCACCCGCACCGAGCTGGCTGGCCGGTACATCGCCGGCCCCCACGATCACCGGCGTGCCGACCGCCAACCCGAGTCCGCGAGCCGCTGCCGAGGTCAGGCCACCTGCGACGGATGCCGCCGATCGAACCTCTGGCAAGCGCGCCGGATCGATTCCCATCCGACTGCAAGCCGCTGACGACCAGCTGCAGGTTTCGATATCCACCAGCCGGAACGCCGATGAGCCTGTGGGGTCGATGACGGCGCGACCGGTCAGCTGCAGCACCAGGGCTTCCTTGCAGTCCAGCAGCCAGCGGACGCGCCGGTCGAGCTCTGGGTGCTCGTCGCGCAACCAGAGCATCTTGGGCAGCACGTCCTTCGCGGTCACCACCGAGCCGAGCAGCCGGAATTGCTCGTCGGGCGGCACGTCCTCGGCGAGCGCCGCCGCCTTCGCCGCCGCACGCGTGTCGAGCCAGCTCAGCATCGGCAACACCGGTTCGCCGGAGCCGTCCACGGCGACCAGGTTGAACATCTGCGCCGTGATCGCCACTGCCTCGACGTCGCGACGCGCTGTCCCATTGCCGCCCAGCACGGCGCGCGCGGCGCGGTTCATTGCCCGGCGGATCGCCCCGATGTCCTGCTCGACCCAGCCATCAGGCAGCGTGCGCAGCCCATAGCCACGCACGTCGGCCGCCACGATGTGATGACCTTCGAGCAGGGCCGCCTTCACGCCGCTGGTACCGACGTCGAAGGCCAGGACCCGGCCGGCGGACATCGGCTCAGGCCGCAGTGTCGTCGGCAGGCAGACCGATGGCGCGGCGGAAGACCCGCACGAAGTTCCGGTTCTGCTCCGCGGTGCCTATCGTCACGCGCACGTACGCGCCCTGCAGCCGATGCGCGGTCATGGCGCGGAGCAGGACCCCATCCTGCCGCACCTCGTCAACGATCTCGGTCGCCGTCTGCCCGGTGCCCGAGATGTCGACCAGGATGAAGTTGCCGTCCGACGGGTAGGGGCGGATGTTGGGCATGGCCTGCAGCGATCCGAAGACCCAGTCGCGCTCGTCGCTGATGTAGCGCCGCCGTTCCTCCAGGACATCGGGGTCGGCGAGCGCGGCGAGCCCGGCACGCAGGGCCACCAGACTGAGGCTGAATGGAATGCGCACCCGAAGGAGCGTGTCGATCAGCGCCGGATGGGCGATGCCGTAGCCGAGGCGCAGCGCCGCCAGGCCAAAGGCCTTGGACATCGTGCGGGTGACGATCAGGTTCGGGTGCTCGGGGACGAGGGGCGCGAACGAGGTGGAGTAACCGCACTCGAGGTAGGCCTGGTCGATCACCGTCGGTACGCCGGCCGCCAGGACCGCTTCCAGCTCGTCCACCGTCCAGCTGTTGCCGGTGGGGTTGTTGGGACTGCACAGGAAGATCGCCTTGGTTCGGGGAGTAACGGCCGCGACCAACGCATCCGGGTTGAACCCGAAATCGTCGCGCAGCGGCACCAATACCGGCTGTCCGCCGTTGATGCGCGCCTGCGTTTCGAAGAACGCGTAGGTCGGGACGTGAATGATCACTTCGTCGCCATCCGCGACGAAGCAGCGGGTCACGACATCCAGGATCTCCGTGGATCCGTTGCCCAGGATCAAGTGGTCAGGAGGGACTCCGGCGAACGCGGCGGCAGCTTCACGCACGTCCTGCCCGGAGTTCGGGTACAGGTTGCAGACCTCGAGCGCCTCCCTGGCTGCGGCGATCACCGAGGCCGGTGGGGGCAGCGGGCACTCGTTGGACATCAGCCGGTCGAGCTCCGGATGGCTCCAGGCGAAATCGTGGTGCCGGGCGTCGTACGGAGCGACCGCGGTCAAGCCGGGCCGGATGGCACGCGCCAGGACCGGTGGCAGCATCAGGTCACCTCACCAAGTGGGTGGCCGGCGGCGCGCGAGCGCGCGCCGCCGGCGATCAACATCAGGCGTCAGCCGCCATAGGCCGGCTCCTGGACCGCGTCCGCCGGCTCCGCCGTCGCGTCCGTGACCGGCACGCCGGCATCGCCGGAGTTCAGCCGGCCGCGGAGCACGAACAGGTACCAGACGGCCGCGATCACGAAGAACGCGCCTGCCATGAGCGCCGTCTGCTGGTTGGCCTCGGGCACCGTCAGCTCGATGACCACCAGGACGGTCCAGACCAGGGCGATCCAGCGAATCGGCCCCGCGAAGCTGCCCAGCGAGAAGCTGGACGGCTTGGCCAGGATCCCGCGCCGAACGGCGATGATCGCGGCCAGGATCGTCAGCGCGTACACCACGTAGTAGCCGACCGACGCCATGCCAACGATGAGGGCCATCGTCTGGCTGGCGATGAGGGTGCCGATGACGACCAGGGCAATGCTGAACCCGGCCGCCAGCGAGATGGCTCCGTACGGGCTGCGGTTGGAGTGCGCGACCCGCGAGAAGAACGACGAGCCGGGCAGCATCCTGTCGCGAGAAAGGGAGAAGATCAGCCGGCTGGAGGCCGCCTGGTTGGCGAGGCCGCCGGCGAACAGCGCCACCATGGCGACCAGCTCGAAGATCAGCGCTCCGCCGGATCCCAGCGCGCTCTCGAGCACGTGCACGATCGGCACGTCCGAGGCCATCGTCTCGTCCAGGTTCGGGACGTTGATCGTCAGGGCGATGATCATGAAGAAGCCGATCGTCGACGACAGGATGATCGAGGTCATGACCGCCCGCGGCACGTTGCGCCGAGCAACGTGGGTCTCCTCGGCAAGGTCTGCCGCTCCCTCCTGACCCGTCAGCACCCAGATCCCCAGCAGGCCCGACAGCAGGAACGCGACCGTGAAGTCGGATCCGGTCGCGGTGCTTGAGGTGAGGAAGCTGAAGCTCTGCACCGGGTGGGTGATGAAGCCGATGACCAGCAGGATCACCGTGAGCACGATGGACAGTCCCAGCTCGGCGGTGAAGGCTGCCACGTTATTGATCCGCGAGGCTATCGCCACCCCGGCGAGGTTGATGCCCATCTGCACGAGGGTCAGCAAGACCGTCGTGACCATCACGCTCTCGGGCGTGATGTCGATGCCGAGCCGATTGAGCAGCAGCGGCGAGAGGCCGAGGTTCAGGCCGGTGTATCCGGGCGTGAAGGCCATGAGGCCGGCCCATCCCACGAACCAACCGAAATGGGAGTTGAGTAACCGACTCGTCCATTGGAACGCATAGCCGCTGATCGGCATGCGGCCCGCCAGGTCGGCCAACACCAGGGATACGAGGATCTGGCCGACGGCCACGATGGGCCAGGTCCACACGAAGGCCGGGCCGACGGTTCCGAGCGAATACGCGAATACCGTGAAGATCCCTGCGGTGATGCACATGCAGGAGATGGAAATCGACAGGGAGCTCCACAGGCCCATCGACCGGTCGAGCTGGGGCTCGTAGCCGAAGGATCGAAGCTCGGCGTCGTCGTCCATCTGCGTGGCAACCGCGCGGGCTGGCGTCGAGGTCACGGTGTGTCCCTCTCTCTCCTACCGGATTCCCGATGCCGGGCGTCCGTGCCCGGCCCCCCTCCTAGCGCTCTGTCAGTCCATGTGCCCTCCCGCAGCGGTTTGCCGATACCGATGCCTAAGCCGACTCGTGATGTGAGCCCGCCTTGCGCGTCCGCCGGACGCTCAGCGTGAACATGCTCGAGACGTAGTGCTCTGATGACCGGAGGACCGCGCGTCCGTCCGCGGTGTGCTCCAGCTGGTCAAGGCGGATCAACGGCTCGCCCGCGTGCACGCCAAGGAGGCGGGCCACGCGGCGATCGGCGGTGACGGCGCTGACCGTCGCCACACCGCCCTCCAGCTGCAGTCCGCAGTCGACCTCCAGGAACCGATAGACCGAGCCCGACTCATACGACGGGCCACCGGCCGCGACCAGCACGTCCTGGGGTATGGCGTCGATCACGTACGCGGCAGGCACGTCGTTGGCTCGAATGACGCGCTCCACCCAAAGCACCGGTGCTCCCTCCT
>DASSEC010000177.1:0-2389 GCA_035696685.1 Candidatus Limnocylindria bacterium
CTCGATGAGCGCCTGCACCAGCGCCAGCAGCGCACCGACCGTGAAGACGCGCAGCAACCCGCCTCGATAGCGAGCGGCGGCGCGCCATAACGCCAGCGCCAGGCTGCCCAGGAAGACGAGGTAGGCCACCAGGCCGATGAACCCGAGCTCGCCGATGATCTGCGGCCAGAACGTGTCGGTCACGTTTACCGGGTTCTTCTGGCGGAGGCCGTGAATGTCGCACACCTTGTACTCGCAGTACAGCGGGCTGTAGTCCACGCGGCTCATCCAGCTGCCCCAGCGCCCGAGGCCGCCGCCGAGCGGGAAGTTGTCACGCGCCACCGCCACCGATCCGTCGTACAGCGCGACGCGCACCTGCGGTGGCGCCTCGCCCTCATCGGGCGCATCCGGTGGCGCCGGGGTCTCACCGGGGGCCACCGAGCTGCCGGGCACGATGTAGTTAGCGTAGGTCGCCTCGCCCAGGTTCAGCAGCAGGGGGATAAATAGCACCAGGATCATGGCCATCGTCGCGCCCACCGGCATCCAGCGGCGGATGACGCTGCGCCATGGCTGGATGTCGCGCGCCAGCGCTTCGACCAGGCCGGTCGCCAGCGACAGCAGCAGGGCGGCGATCGCTCGACGCCGCTGCCCGAGGAATGGGCCGAGGCTGAAGAGCGCGGCAAGCACCAGCGCCAGCCGGCGCCGGCTGTCCAGGTACCACGCCCAGGCAAAGATGGCGACGAGGGCCGTGAACCACGAGAACAGCACGGGGTGGAAGAAGAGCGACTTCACCGAGTACAGCGGCCCGCGCGCGTGGAAGTACGGCTGAAGGTGCAGGGTCTGCTGGAACCAGATGGGGTTCACCACTTCCACGAACCCGAGCCCCAGCACCAGCAGTCCGATGCCCAGCACGATCTTCATCCCCGCGGCGACCTGGAAGGCACGGGCCGAGGTCCACAGCGCCACGTAGAACAGGACGATGGCCTTGACGAGCAGCACGAGCTGGATCGACCAGGTGCCGAATGGCACATCGTTCCGCAGGCTGGAAATGATGCCAATGAGCACGAATGCCGCGACCGCCCCCTCTCGCGGCCAGGACCACCATTCGCGGATCCGCGGCAGTGCGCTCCAAACGGCGACCAGCGCGAGGGCGGGAATGGTCATTTCGTCGAAGCGCCGCACCGGTCCCCCCATGTACAGCGCCAGCGTGTTGTAGAAGAGGACGAACAGGGAGAAGGCCAGGAGCGCTTCCACGCGCCACCACAGGAACGCGACGACCACTGTGACGGCTGCCACGACGGCTGGCAGCAGCCGGAGGTTGGATTGGGCGTCCCCGGCCACCAGGTGGCCCACCGCCGGCAGCGTCAGCAGCAGGATGGCGAGCACGCCGACGCGCATCGCAAAGCCGCGCTCGCTCTGCTCGCGGATCAACGCTCGGCTCGTCCAGCGGCCACCGGCCGCGCCGCGGGCGGCATGCTCCAGTTGCTCAGGTCCCGCCCGAGCAGCTCACCCAGCTGCGCGACGTCCGGCGCCATCTCGAGGGTCAACGCGGCCCGCAGCGCAGGGTCCAGCACCATCCGCGGCTGCTCCTTGAAGTTCATCCGTTTGAGCGAGCGCCGGATGACGTGGTTCACCGGTTTCGGCAACCGGGCGGTCATCCGCATGAACCACGGCGCATAGGTCAGCTGCTGGAGCCACCGGCTCCGCGGCGCCTTGCTGCGGTTGACGATCGACAGATCCGCCCGGAACGAGGCGTCGACGCCCAGGAACTCGAGCGTGCGGCGATAGCTGGCAGCGGCATCTGCGCTGAAGTCGTCGTAGATGATCACGTGGACGGCGTCACGTCCGAAGGCATCGAGGTAGCGCCGCACGTGCGAAGCGTACCGGCCGCAGGCTCGGTACTGCAGGCCCTCAGGGCGACGAGCTCGCGGTGGCAGGCGTCGGCCCTCGCGGCGATCGGCCTCGGCGGCAAGCGCCTCGCCGAAGTCGGCCAGATCCTCGTTGGCCGAGAAGAAGAGCTGGCTGTGGAGCGAGTACATCATGTCCACCGGGTTCCGCAGCATGATGATGATCCGCGGGTCGTGGCTGAAGGCCGCGATCTCTGCTGGCGCGGTCTGCGAGTAGAGGTACCACACGCTGGCCTCGCCGAGCCGATGGCGGCCGGCGCCGGGGCGGAACAGCGCCAGGTACTCGGCCTCGGTCATCGGCGGCTGGCGCCGGGTGAGGTCGCTGCCGAAGTACACCGGCTCCTTGCGATACGGCATGAACACGTCGGGGTGCTGGCGCAGGTACTCGTACATCGCTGTCGTCCCGCAGCGTGGCGCGCCGACGATGAAGAAGTTCGGACGCGGGTCAGGCATGCGGCCCCGACCGCCCCGCGAGCTCGCGGTTGTAGGCATACAGCTCATCC
>DASSEC010000178.1:0-4330 GCA_035696685.1 Candidatus Limnocylindria bacterium
GCCGCCCATGCCGCCGAGACCCGCGGTCACGACCAGGCGGCCCGACAAGGTGCCGCCGAAGTGCCGCCGCGCCAGTTCCGCCAGTGTTTCGTAGGTCCCCTGCAGAATGCCCTGCGTACCTATATAGATCCAGCTGCCGGCGGTCATCTGGCCGTACATCGTGAGCCCGGCGCGCTCCAGCTCGCGGAACTGCTCCCAGGTCGCCCAGTGCGGGACCAGGTTGGCGTTGGCGATGAGGACCCGTGGCGCGTCCTTCGTGGTGCGGAAGACGCCGACTGGCTTGCCGCTCTGGACGAGCAGCGTCTCGTCATCACCCAGCCGCTTCAGCTCGGCGACGATCGCGTCGAATGCCTCCCAGCTGCGCGCCGCCCGACCGGTGCCGCCGTAGACGATGAGGTGATCGGGGTCCTCCGCCACGTCCGGGTCGAGGTTGTTCATCAGCATCCGCAGGGCGGCTTCCTGCTGCCAGCCCTTCGCGGAAAGCTCAGTCCCGCGCGGCGCGCGAACTGTGCGCGGACCTGATTTCGGAACGGTCGCCGTCATGAGCCGATCATACGACTGACGGCACCGCGCTCAGCTCACGCGGTTGAGGAAGAACGCGACCGCGAATCCCATGACGGTGGCCAGGCCGACCAGGTCGCCGCCATCCGCGAAGGCCTCGGGGATCATGGTGTCCACCAGCATGGTCAGGATCGCGCCGGCGGCGAAGGCCTGGATGACCGGCACCCATACCGAGGTTCCCATCTCGCCGAGCGCGCCGAAGCCCAGGGCGGCCGCCAGGCCTGAGACCAGCGCCACGACGATCCAGAGGCGGATGATCCAGGCTGGCTGATGACCCTCGCGCTTGAGGTCCACCGCGGCGGTGAGCGCCTCGGGGATGTTCGAGACCGCCACCGCGAAGAAGAATGGCAGGCTGATGGCGGATCCGCCCAGCAGCGTCGAGCCCAGGACGATCGACTCCGGGATGCCGTCCAGCAAGGCGCCCAGGACGATGGCCAGGCCGTTGTTCGACACCTGCTCGACCCGCGCGCCTCGCCGTTTCCCGCCGCGGTGCGACAGAAGCTGATCGCCGGCGTAGTACGTCAAGGCGCCCGCACCCAGGCCCGCCGCCACGGTCAGCGTCCCGCCGACCCGGAACGCCTCCTCCGTCAGGTCGAAGGCCAGCGCGCTGATCAGCGCCCCGACGCCAAAGGCGAGCACGAGTGCCACCATCGAGCGCGGGATCTTGACGAACAGGCCGATGAGCGCGCCGCCCACCAGGGTCGAGGCGGCGGCCAGCCCCCACAGTCCGGCCTCGAGCATGAGTCTCAGTCGTCCCCGAACGGGTTGGGCCGCTTCGGCTTGTCGGGGAGCCGGAACACATCCTCCTCCGACGGCCCCTTGGGCAGCGGCAGCGGCCAGTCCTCGCCCTCGTCCGGCGGCGCTGAGCGGGCCAGCAGATCTCCCCAGCCGACCTCGCCGCTCTCCCCGGAGAGCTCGCGGCGGTATACCGGGAAGCGCTCGTCGCCGGCGATGTGGCTGAAGCCGCTGTCCAGGTAGAGCGCAGCCGGTCCGGGAGACGGCAGCCACGGATCCGCGACGCCCTCCGGATAGGCCTCGACGGCGACGATGCCGCGCCGATCGAGCTCTGCACAGGCGGCTGCCAGCAGCTCGCGCGCCGTACCTTCACGCTCCGGTTCGGCCTCCACGACCTGCAGGCAGGTGATCACCCAGGGTGCGGGAGACGCGGGCAGCTCCGGATACCGGTCGCGGATGACCTGCGCCCGTGGGTAGGCGGAGATCGGCCCGAACTGGCACCAGCCGACCGCCAGCCGGTCCCCATCCTCGCCGGAGCGCCAGGCCAGCATCCCGTACGCACCGGCCGTCCGCTCCCCGGCCAGCAGGCGCGACAGCTTCAGCGAGCGCGCGGCCTCCGCGTCCTCGCCCTCGCGACGGCCCTCGAGCCGCTCCCAGTAGTCGCAGGTCTGGCAACGCGCGCCCGGCTGGGCCGGCGCAGGGATGTCGGCAAACGCATCCGGGTCGATGACGGTGAACAGGAGCTCGGTCACGCGATCGCCAGCTCCCCGGCGCGCAGCAGCTCGCGGATCTCGTCGATGTCGTTGGCCGGCGGTCGGTCCTCGGCCACGTGGGGCACCAGCGCCCGGAGTCGCTCGTGGGCGTGGCGCACGCCGGCCCCGGGGCGCATCGGCGCACGGAAGTCGAGGCCCTGGGCGGCGCAGAGCGCCTCGACGGCCAGCACCGCCTCGGTGCGGTCGACCACGTCGCGCAGGTGCAGCGCGCCCGTGGCACCCATGGACACGTGATCCTCCTGGTTGGCGCTGGTGGGGATGGTATCGACGCTGGACGGATGGGCCAGCGTCTGCATCTCGTTGACCAGGGCTGCGGCGGTGTACTGGGCGATCATGAGCCCGGAGCGCAGCCCGGGCTCATCGCTAAGGAAGGCAGGCAGGCCGGACAGGTGCGCGTCCACCAGTCGCGCCGACCGTCGCTCGGAGATGGACGCGAGCTCGGCCACCGCGATCTTGGCGTAGTCGATGGCCAGGGCCAGCGGCTCACCATGGAAGTTCCCTCCAGAGATCACCTCGCCCGAAGGAAACACCAGCGGGTTGTCGGTCGCGGCATTCATCTCGATCGCCAGCACCCGATCCAGCTGGTCCAGCGCGTCCCGGACCCCGCCGTGCACCTGGGGGATGCAGCGCAGCGAGTAGGCGTCCTGCACCCGGTGGTCGCTGTCGGCATGCGACGCGCCGATCTCCGAGTCCGCCAGCAGCGCCCGCAGGTGGGCGGCCACTGCCATCTGCCCCGGATGCGGACGGGCGGCGACCAGCGCCTCGTCGAATGCGGCGGCGGTGCCCTGCATCGCCTCCAGGCTCATGGCGCCGATGACGTCCGCCGAGATCGCGAGCTGCCGCGCGTCGTGGAGCGCCAGCGCGGCCAGCGCGGCCATGAGCTGCGTCCCGTTCAGCAGCGCGATGCCCTCCTTCGCCTCGAGGACCAGTGGGGCCAGGCCGGCGCGCTCCAGCGCCTCGCCACCCGGCCCGGGGCCGGCATCGTCCAGCCAGGCCTGGCCTTCGCCTATCAGGACCAGGGCCAGGTGCGCCAGCGGGGCCAGGTCGCCCGACGCGCCGACGCTGCCGCGCGAGGGCACCAGCGGATGCACGCCGGCGTTGAGCATGCCGATGAGCAGCTCGACCACCTGGGGGCGGACCCCGGACAGGCCCACGGCCAGGGCATTGGCCCGCAGCAGGAGCATGGCCCGCACCACCTCCGCGGGGAGCGGATCGCCGACGCCGGCCGCGTGCGAGCGGACGAGGTTGCGCTGCAGCTCGGCGGTCTGTGCCGGCTCGATGCGGACGTTGGCTAGGTCCCCGAAGCCGGTGGTGACGCCATAGACCGTACGCCCCTCGGCGACGACGCCTTCCACCACCGAGCGGGAGGCCCGCATCCGCTCCAGCGCCTCCGGCGCGAGCTCGACGTGGGGCCGTCCACGAGCGACCGCGGCCACGTCCGCCACGGTCAGGCCGCTGCCGGTGAGACGCAGCGTGGCGGTCGTCGTGGGCTCCGTCGCAGGCCTCCTTCTCCAAGCGCGCGGCCCCGGATCGGCAGCCGGGCGAACCTATACTACGAACGTGCGACGCCTGCCGGACCCGACGAGCCGCCTGCTCGTCGACGCCGACGGCAAGGATCGGCTGGGCGGAGCCGTCCCGAGCCCCGCCGCCGCGTTCCTGCTGACCCTCATCGCCCTGCCGACGCTCTTCTGGCTGGTCACGCTGAAGCGCACCACTGGCTACACCCTGCCCGAGCTGTCGCTGATGAACAACGTCGTGCCCGCCATACGGGACTGGGTCGAGCACATGCTCCCGCCATTGCACGCTCTGCTGCTGGGCATCAGCGCCCTCGGCTCCGGCTGGTTCGTGACGCTGGGCTTCGCGCTGCTGGGCCTGCTGGCGCTGGCCAAGGGCCGTCGCGACCTGGCGCTGATCCTGGCCGCCGGCACGCTGGCCTTCCCGATCGAATGGGCGCTCAAGTTCTTCACCGCCATCCCGGCCGTCAGCCCCGGGCAGCTGTTCGCGGCGATCTTCAACGTCAACGGGACGGGCCTGGACGACCTGGCTGACTTTCCGGCCGGCAATGCCCTGCGCGCAACGGTGTTCTACGGCCTGGTTGCCTTCTGCGTAGCGCGACTGGCCCCGGACCGACGCCAGGGGATTACCGCCTACCTGGTGGCGCTGCTTGTCATCGGCCTCATCAGCATGACCCGCATCTACCTGGGGGCCCACTTCCCGATCGACGTGCTGGGCGGCTGGATCGCCGGTGCTGCGCTGCTGTC
>DASSEC010000179.1:0-13721 GCA_035696685.1 Candidatus Limnocylindria bacterium
GTCGGCGGCGCGCAGGGCATCCTGCAGATCCCACCGCCGCAGATCTTCGGCATCGACCTTCGGCAGCCGGAGCGCCTCTACTACCCGATCCTGGGCGCCTGCGTCATCGCCGCCATCGCCGCCATCTCCCTGGCCCGCTCACGCGTGGGCCGCGCCTGGACGGCGATGCGCGAGGACGAGTCGGTGGCCGAGGCGAGCGGCGTGAACACCACCAAGTACAAGCTGCTGGCCTTCTCGCTGGGGGCGACGTTCGGCGGGCTGGCCGGGGCGCTGTACGCCGTGCGCATCGGCAGCGTCTTCCCGCAGGACCTCAACATCATCGTCTCGATCAATGCCCTGGCCCTGATCATCCTGGGCGGCATCGGCTCCATACCGGGCGTGGTGGTTGGCGCCATCGTGCTGGTCGGCCTGCCCGAGGTGCTGCGCGAGTTCAGCGAGTACCGCCTGCTCATCTACGGCATCGTGCTGGTGGCGATGATGCTGCTGCGACCGGAGGGCCTGCTGCCGAACCGCAGCCGCCGCGCGGAGCTCCACAAGGGGGAGGGCGACGAGGAGGCCTGGGACGAGGAGCTCTGGAACAAGGAGACCGGCGCCGAGACGCCGGAACCGTTGATCACGTGACCGAGCTGCCGCAGCCAGCTGCCGAAACAGTCGGCGAGGCCGTCCCGGCCGCGCCGGACGCCGCGACCGATGCCGTCCTGCGCGCCACGCGGGTCACCATGCGTTTCGGCGGGCTGGTGGCCAACCGGGATGTCGACTTCGTCATCCCGCGACGCTCGATCGTCTCGCTGATCGGGCCGAACGGCGCCGGCAAGACGACCTTCTTCAACCAGATGACCGGCATGCTGACTCCCACTTCGGGCGACATCGAGCTGGACGGCACCTCGCTCGTCGGTCGCTCACCGCACGAGATCGTGGAGCTGGGCATCGGCCGCACCTTCCAGAACATCCGGCTCTTCAACGAGATGTCGGTCCTGGCCAACGTGATGGTCGGGCGACACGTCCGCATGCGGGCCTCGTGGGTGGGTTCGCTGCTCCGGCTGCCCGCCGTGCGCCGCGAGGAGGAGCAGACCACCGAGCGCGCGCGCGAGCTGCTGGACCTTGTCGGCCTGGACCGCGCCTACGAGGGCGAGTGGGCGCGCAACCTGCCGTATGGCGACCAGCGCCGGCTGGAGATCGCGCGGGCGCTGGCCAGCGATCCCAAGCTGCTGCTGCTCGACGAGCCGACCGCCGGCATGAATCCCGGCGAGACCGCGCAGATGACCAGGCTCATCGGCCGCCTGCGCGACCAGCTCAACCTGTCCGTCCTGCTGATCGAGCACGACATGAAGGTGGTCATGGGGGTCAGCGAGCGGATCACCGTACTGGACTACGGGGAGAAGATCGCCGAGGGCACGCCCGAGGAGATCCGCGCCAACCCGCGCGTGATCGAGGCGTACCTCGGCAAGCAGGCGACCGCCTCATGACCAGCCCACCCTCGCCGGCTACCGCGCCGGCCGCCGGGCAGGACCGCATCCTGGACCTGGACGGCCTGCAGGTCTTCTACGGGAACATCGAGGCGCTGAAGGGCGTGTCCATGCACGTCATGCGCGGCGAGATCGTGACGCTCATCGGCTCCAACGGAGCGGGCAAGAGCACCACGCTGCGAACCATCTCCGGCGTCCTACGGCCACGAAGCGGAACGGTTCGGCTGGGCGACCGCGAGATCCAGCAGACGCCACCCCATGAGATCGTGAAGATGGGCATCGCCCACTCCCCGGAGGGACGCCGCGTGTTCGCGCGCATGAGCGTGCACGAGAACCTGCAGATGGGCGCATTCGTGCGCGTGGGCGAGAAGATCGACGACGACGTGGCCCGCGTCTTCGACCTCTTCCCGCGGCTGCGCGAGCGCCGCGCCCAGAAGGCCGGAACGCTGTCTGGCGGCGAGCAGCAGATGCTGGCGATGGGCCGCGCGCTCATGGCGCGACCCAAGGTGCTGCTGCTGGACGAGCCTTCGATGGGCCTCTCCCCCATCCTCACCGAGCAGATCTTCCAGATCATCACCGAGATCAACGGGCAGGGGACCACCGTGCTGCTGGTGGAGCAGAACGCGCTGATGGCGCTGAACGTGGCACACCGCGGCTACGTCCTGCAGACCGGCCGCATCCTCCTGCACGACACCGCCGCCAACCTGGCCGCCAACCCGCAGGTTCGCCAGGCGTACCTCGGCGAGATCTGAGCCGCCGTTCGTCCTCTGCCGCTACCGAGCGCTACCGGCAGGGCACCGATGAGCTCCAGACCGGCTCGTCTGGGTCGCGCTCGATGTACCACGCGACGCTGCATTCATCGGTGAAGCCGAACATGGATCGCTCGAACGCCACGCGGCGCAGGTCCTTGCGCTCGAAGGTCCGCGGCGCCGGATCATCGGACAGCTGGCCATCACCCCAGGCAAGACAGGCCTCTGCCGAGAGGCCCGTGGCGGCGGCACATTGGATGGTGACCTGCGGGTTCAACGCGGAGCGCGCCGTCACGGGGGAACGCGTGGCGAGCCACGCGAAGCCAGCGGCGACCACCACCACCACGACCGCGGCCGCGCCGAGTGCCGCACGCATCGAGGGTCTCACCGACAGCGTCGCCTCTCGCCGATTCGTTCACCATGTGGCAGCGCCGTGCTCGGCGCGAGCAGCCGCAGCGGGCGCTTCATGGCACAGGAGGGTACAGGCATCGGACCGATACAGGTGATCCGCGGCCGTCCCGGTTGGGCGCTGGCCGTCGTGGGGCTGGGCCTCGTCGTGTTGGCGCTATCCGCGGTTCCGGCCTGGCTCCTGCACAGCCGGGTCGTCGGCGGCGAGGGCTATCGCACGCTGACCCTCGGGCTCAACGCCTGGCAGCTGAAATCGGTGCCGGTGCTCAGCCTGGCCGCCGTCACCGCGGGCCTGGCGGGCATCGCAGCCATGGTGCCGCGAGCGCAGCGTTGGCTGCCCGTCATGGTGGCCGTGCCGCTGGGCCTGCTGGCCGCCGGCCTGCTGCCGCTGAGCCACGAGGCCCACGTCACGAGCGTCGCGGTGACCCCGGGCTGGGCGCTGTTCCTGGCCCTGGCCGCGGTCGCTGCGATGCTCGCCCTGGTGCAGCGTGGAGCCCGGCCGCCGCGCGCGATGCTGATCGCTGCCGCTGCCGTGCTCCTGGCAGTGGGGGCTGCCGGAGGGATCGGGCGGTTTGCCCAGCTGCAGGAGGCCGAGGCGGTCAGCACCCACTGGTCGCCGGGGACGTACGGCCGCCAGGCCCGCGCCCAGGAAGCACGGCTGACGCTCACGAACACCACCTACGCCAGCGGGCCGTGGCGCGGTGCGCTCGAGACGGCCGGCATCAGCATCATCCTGACCGGCGATGCAGGATGTCCCGAGGCCCGCGGCTTCTACCACGTCCGTGCCGCCAGTGGCGACGCCATCCTGGTTGAGAAGGTGATCGACACCTGCGCGGATGGCGATCGCGCCGCGGCACTCGAGGGCACCTGGACGCCGATCGATGGCGGGACGGGCACGCCGTGAGCAACCGCCCACCGTCGTCCTACAAACCCGACCTGCGGCCGATCCTGATCCTGGTCGGGCTGCTGGCGGCAGTCATCATCGGCTGGATCCTGCTGAGCCCGATCATCCTCCCGCCGACCGTTCGCTAGGTTGGGCGGCGGACTCCGAAGCCGGTCCCGGCGCCGTACAGCAGCAGCGCCACGCCCACCGCGGCCGCCGCGATCCCGGGCGAACGTTGCGGGAGCGGCAGGTACCCGAGCGACCACAGCTCCCAGACCCGTAAGCCCAGCGCGGCCCCGGCCGCCAGGCCGAGAACCAGGTACGCCCACGGCGCATCCAGCACGAAGCCCCAGCGGCCGCGGATGTACCCGACGTCCAGCAGGACCAGGGCGACGACCGCCGAGCCGAAGATCACCAGGCCCGGGCCTTCCAGCCCGATCCCCGACGCAGCCGGCACGGCGATCCCGTCGACCACGTCCCCGCCGGCGCGCCACCACGGCAGGAAGCCGGCCGAGATCATCAGCAGGCTGCCGAGCAGGATCGGCAGCCGGAACCGGCGCGGGGCGCCGTCGGCCACCGCGGGTCAGCCCTCGGGCGGGGCGCCGCCGTAGACCGACGGCCGCAGCACGCCGATGTACGGCAGGTTGCGGTAGCGCTCGTCGTAGTCGAGCCCGTAGCCGATCACGAAGCGGTCCGGGATGGTGAACCCGCGGTAGTCGATCTGGATCTCCGCCAGGCGGCGCGCCGGCTTGTCGAGCAGGCAGCAGATGGTGACCGACGATGGACTGCGGTCACGCAGGTAATGCAGCAGGTAGTTCAGGGTCAGGCCAGTGTCGATGATGTCCTCCACCACGATCACGTCGCGCCCGCTGATCGGACCCGACAGGTCCTTCAGGATGCGGACCTGCCCGCTGGATTCGGTCGAGGCGCCGTAGCTGGACAGCTCCATCAGGTCGATGCTCAACGGCACCGGCATGGAACGGATCAGGTCAGACAGGAAGATGAACGAGCCCTTCAGCACGCTGACCAGCACGGGGAAGCGGCCGACGTAGTCGGTGGCCAGCTGCTGGCCCAGCTCGGCCACCCGCTCGCCGATCTGCTCCTCGGTGAGCAGGATCTCCTCCACGTCGTCGTGCATGGTCGGCAGGCTCAAGGTGGGCGTCGGCGTCGTGGCATGCTGCGGGTCCATCAGATGAAGGTCAGTCCTCTCCGCCGTTGGCATCGTTCAACGGCCCGTTGCCGTTCATGGCGGCAACATCGGCCAGGAAGTCCAGGCGCCCGTACTTCACCATCAGCGCCCGGAAGTCACGAGCGTAGAACAGCTTGACCCGGACGTCCGGGTACAGCTGCCGCAGCCAGCGCAGCTTGCGGTTCTTCTTGCGGACCAGCGACTGCTTGAGGGTCGTCAGCTCCAGGTAGAGGTCGACCTCGGGCAAATAGAAATCCGGCGAGAACGACTCGACGACCGCGCCGGCGGCGTTCCAGGAGATGGGGAAGGTGTCGGGTTCGTAGCGCCATTCGACGTTATAGAAGTCGAGGATCCTCGCCAGCTCGGCCTCGCTCGGGTGAGCGAAGCGCGGTGACGATCCGTGCATTACGGTCGCCGCCACTGTCCCTCGATGCTAGCGGTCGGCGGAAGGTCGGGCGCCATCGGCTCCGAGTATATCCGGGCGAGTTATCCACATTCTGTAGATCCGCGCGCGCAATGGTGGATAAGCGCCTTGTTGTCCACCGGCACCCGCTGGTAAGGTCAAGGTCCTGCTTCCCCGGCGGCCGAGTACGGTAACCGGGCGGGCGCGGGGCCGATGCGAGAGCCGGCCATCCAGACCGCATCCGACCGGGAAGACCGAAACGCCACCGGAGGAGGCATTTTCTTTGGCCCAGACCGATGGCACCGCTGCCGCGGCGCTTGCCGCGCGCGGGCATCTCGATGCGTTGCTGGAGACTGCGGGCCTGCCGGAGCTGCCTCCCGGCTTCGCCGATGCGGCCCAGCATTACGTCGCGCTGCTGCTCGACGCCAACGCGCGGCTGAACCTGACGCGCGTGGTGGAGCCCGAGGCGATCGCGCGGTTGCATCTGCTGGACGCGCTGGCCGCCCTGCCGTTCATGGACGCCCCGGCCACTGCCGTGGACATGGGTTCCGGCGGCGGCGTGCCCGGCATCCCGCTGGCCCTGGCCCGGCCCGACGTGCGCTGGATCCTGGTCGACTCGGTGGCGAAGAAGGCCGCTGCGCTGCGCGGGTTCGCCGACGCGCTTGGGCTGCGCAACGCGACCGTCGTCGCTGAGCGGGCAGAGGCGCTGGGGCAGTCAGCGACGCACCGGGAGCGGCACGACCTGGTCACGGCGCGCGCCTGCGCCGCGCTGCCGGTCCTTGCCGAGCTGACGCTGCCGCTCCTGCGGCGTGGCGGCCAGTTGCTGGCCTGGAAGGGCCCCCTCTCCGCCGAGGACGGGGAGGTGCGGCGCGGCCGTGCCGCCGTCGGGCAGCTGGGCGGCGGGCCGCCGAGGATCGTTCCGTCGCTGCCCGGGCTGGGTGGGCACACGTTCGTCCTGGTCGAGAAGGTGAGCGCCACGCCGGCCCGCTACCCGCGCCGCCCCGGCGAGCCATCGCGCAGGCCCCTCGGCTAGCGGCGACCACCGCTCGGGGTACACTCGGCAGCCCATGCGCCTCGCGGTCCTGTCGGACATCCACGCCAATCTCGCTGCGCTCGACGCGGTGCGCGACGACCTTCCCGAGGTGGAGGAGGTGTGGGTACTGGGCGACATCGTGGGGTACGGCCCGCAGCCGAACGAGGTCATTGCCCGGCTGCAGGAGATGGGGGCGCGGAGCGTGATGGGCAACCACGACGGCGCGGCCATCGGCCAGGTCGACATCGGCTGGTTCAACCCCGATGCGGCCCGCGCCATCCGTTGGACCGCGGAGGTGGTCGATGACAACGCGCGCGCGTACCTGGCCGCACTGCCCGAGGTCCGCCGTGAGGGAGAGCTGACTGCCGTGCACGGCTCGCCACGCGACCCGACCTGGGAGTACATCACCGACAGCGAGGTGGCCGGCGCCAACCTCGCCTCGTTCGACACGCGGCTGTGCCTGAACGGCCATACCCACGTCCCGATCATCTTTCGGGCGGATGACGGCGAGGTCCGCGCCGTGGCGGCGAACCCCGGCGCGCCGATCTCCGTCGAGGCGGGACGCGCCTTGGTCAACCCGGGGAGCGTCGGCCAGCCCCGCGACGGCAACCCCGCTGCCTCTTACCTGGTGATCGACACGGAGGCGCGGACGGCCGAGTTCCGGCGGGTCGGCTACGACGTCTCGGCCACGCAGCGCGCGATGCGCGAGGTCGAATTGCCGCCGCGCCTCGCCGAGCGCTTGAGCTACGGGCGCTGAGCGGGCCGTAGGATAGGCCGCACATGATCTTCGGACGCCGCAGCGAGAAGCGTTCGCCGCTGCTCACCTACGAGCGCATCCTCGTTCCCCTGGCGGGTAACGACGCCGACGACGCGCCGTTGCGTCTGGCCACCGTCCTGCTCGCCGGCACGGAGGGCCAGGTCTCCCTGCTGCACGTCATCGAGGTGCCGTTCGAGCGCCAGCTGGACGCGGAGGACCCCGACGCCATTGCCTTCGCCGACGAAGTCATCGAGCGGGCGGAGGCGTTCCTCACGGAGCGCGACGTGCGGGTGCGCACCGGTATCGCACAGGCGCGGGCGGCGGGCGCGGCCATCGTCGATGACGCGGTCGAGCAGAGCGCCGACCTGATCGTCATGGGGCTACGCTATAAGAAGCGATTCGGCGGGGGCTGGGACGCCGGGCGCACCGTGCCCTACGTCATGCGCAACTCCACCGCGCCGGTCTGGTGCCTGCGCGTCGAAACAGAGGATCTGGCACACACGCCATGAGGATCATCATCGTCGGCTGCGGGCGCGTTGGCGCCGCGACGGCCACCGAGCTTGACCAGCGAGGCGAGCACGTCACCGTGATCGACACCGACCAGCGCGCCTTCAACCGGCTGCCGTCGACGTTCGGCGGCGTCACCGTGCGCGGCAGTGGCGGCGACGAGGACGTGCAGCGATCGGCCGGCGCCGAGATGTGCGACCTGCTGATGTCCCTGACCGAGGGTGACAACCGCAACGCCATGGCCGCCCAGCTGGGCAAGCACGTGTTCGGCATCCCGCGCGTCATCGCCAAGATCAACGACCCGGTGCGGGCGGAGGCCTACCGCTCGCTGGGTCTCGAGACCATCTGCCGCACGGTCATCCTGGCCGAGGCGCTGGTCAAGGCCACCGCGGAGGGCGCCGAGGCGACCGACGGCCAGGTCCAGCCGCCCACCGCGGAGCCGCTGCGCGGCGCACCGGTGGCCGGTTCCAAGGCCGCCCAGCAGGCGCATGCGGAGATCGTCGAGGACGTGGGCGCGGGCGCCCAGCAGGAGGGTGCCTGACATGTACGTCGTGGTCATCGGCGGGGGCAATGTCGGCTACTACCTCACGAGGGAGCTGCTGGCAGCCGGCCACGAGGTGGTGATGATCGAAAAGGACCCTGCGCGGGCGCGCCTCATTGCCGAGGAGGTCGGCAGCATCGTCGTCCCCAATGACGGATGCGAGGGGCGCTACCAGGCGGAGGCGGGCATGGGGCGCGCGGACGTGATGGCCGCGGTCACCGGCGACGACGAGGACAACCTGGTCGCCTGCCAGGTCGCGAAGATGAAGTTCAACGTGCCACGCGCCATCGCGCGGGTGAACAACCCGAAGAACGAGCACCTCTTCCGGCAGCTGGCGATCGACGAGACGGTGAGCCCCACCCGCTCGATTCTCGGCGTCATCGAGCACGAGATCCCGGTGCATGACCTGCTTCACCTGGCCGAGCTCGACCGCGGCGAGCTGCAGATCGTGGAGGCGCAGCTGGACGCCAGCTCACCCGCGGTCGGGCAATCGCTGCGCGACCTGCCGCTGCCGGAGGACAGCTACGTGGTGGTGCTGGTGCGCGGCGACAAGGCGTTGCCTGCACGCCAGGAGACGCGACTGCTCAACGGGGATCGGTTGTTGGCCGTCACCTCCGCGGAGCACGAGGCGGAGCTGCGCACTCTCCTCATCGGCGAGTGAGCATCGCGGCGCCAGGCCGCGTGCTGCGCCTCTCCCTGCTGGGCTGGGGCCTCGGCGAACTGGCCCTGGGCCGTCGATATGCCGGCAGCACGTGGCTGCTGGCAGAGGTCATCGGGCTGGCCATCGTGGCCCTGGCCAGCTGGCTGCTGATCGACACGACCTGGTATCTCGTGCCCTTCGTGCTGGGCATGGCGTTCATCGCGACGTGGGGCGTCCAGGCGGTGACGGCCTACCGGCGCGCGCAACGGCTGGCTGGCCAGGCGACTCCTCCGACATCCCGACGATCCCCCGCCGCGGTGGCAGCCTGGCTGACGTTGCCCCTGCTGGCCTGGGGCACGGGCTTCTGGCTGATCGCTGCCGGTCACACCTCACCGGGCGCGGTGGTGGATCGCTACCTCTCCGACTGGACCGATGCGTCGGCCGGACGCCCCGCTTCGTGGGAGATGCTCACCGCCGCCGACCCCGCAGCGCTGGCGGCGGCCGCTGCCGACGCCACGGCCCGGCTGCGAGCGCTGTGCGCGGACGGGACGCTGCCGGCCGACTGTGACGACGATCCGGGCAGCATCCTGCGCGACGTGCGCTTCCGCATCGACCCCACGAGCGACGACGCGGCGGTGGCGGTGGCCGAGGTCGTGCGCTTCGAACGCCAGCCCACGACATTCCTGGGCATTTTCGGCGCCAGCGAGCTGGTCCCGGTTGCGCTGCAGGAGATACTGCAGCTGGACCTGGCGGCCAGGCCGGCGGCGCTCGGCTCACGACGTTGGATGGTGGAGGCCGCCTCCGTACCCTGACGAGTACCTGTTACGTGACGGACGCCATCACCGCGACCCCGGCAGCCGAGCCACCCCGCCGCGCTGACGAGCAGCGGGGGGCTCGCTTCCTGGATCAGCTCGGGCAGGCAGTCGGCCGCGCCGTGGTGGGCGGCGAGCTGCCGCTGCGCCTGCTGGCGACCGCACTGCTGGCCGGGGGCCACGCGCTGGTGGAGGACGTGCCCGGCGTCGGCAAGACCCTCCTGGCGCGCGCCTTCGCCCGCGCGCTTGGCCTGAGCTTCGCCAGGGTCCAGGGCACGCCCGACCTGCTGCCGAGCGACGTGACCGGCTCCAGCATCCTGGACGGCAAGGACTTCCGCTTCATCCCCGGACCGGTGTTCGCCAACGTGCTGCTGGTCGACGAGATCAATCGCGCCACGCCGCGAACCCAATCGGCCCTGCTGGAGGCGATGCAGGAGCGGCAGGTCAGCGCCGAGGGGCAGACTCGCCCGCTGCCGGATCCTTTTCTTGTCCTGGCCACGCAAAACCCGGTGGAGCTTGAAGGCACATTCGCGCTGCCCGAGGCCCAGCTCGACCGTTTCATGGTGCGGATCGCAATGGGCTATCCGGACGAAGAGGCGGAGCGACGCATCGCGCGCCGCCACCAGGCGGCGGCCGAGCCGCTGGACGGTGTCGATGCGGTCATCGAGCCGGATGAGGCGCTCGAGCTGCGGGCGGTGGCTCGCACGATCCACGTGTCGGAGGACGCGGAACGCTACGGCGTCGCCCTCGTGCGCGGCACGCGCGAACACCCGGACGTGCGACTCGGCGCGTCGCCGCGCGCCAGCGTCTCGCTGTACCGCGTGGCGCAGGCCTGGGCACTGCTCGCCGGGCGCGGCTTCGTGCTGCCGGACGACATGCGGGACGTCGCCCACGCGGTGCTCGATCATCGGCTGCTGCTCGAGGTCGACCGCGAGCTGCGCGGCGCAACGGTGGCCGGCGTGGTCCAGGAGGTCCTGGATTCGGTGCCCGTGCCGATGGCGGACGACGCGCCGACCGGGGGCTGACGCCGGATGGCCGGTTGGATCGCCCTGGCCGTCGGCATGGTCATGGTCGGCATGGCGGCGGGTGCGCCAGGCGTCCTGCTGGTGGCGGTGCTGACCGTCGGCTACGCGTCGCTGACCGAGATCTGGACGCGCTACGGCACCGCTCGGCTCGAGTACGAGCGCCACCTGACGACCGATCGTGCGGTGGCCGGCGACGACATCGGCCTGGACGTCTCGATCTGGAACCGCAAGGCGCTGCCGCTGCCGTGGGTGACGGGCGAGGACCGGGTGCCTGAACGCCTGCGCGTCCGCGAGCGGGAGGAGATGCCGCGTGACGACCAGTGGCCGGGGACCCTGCTGCTGCGCAACGACTGGGCGCTCGGCTGGTATGAGCGCGTCGTCCGCCACTTCCACCTCGACAGCGTGCGACGGGGCAGCTACCGCTTCGGGCCGGCCAACCTGGGCGTGCGGGACGTCGTCGGCCGGCTCGCTCGCGAGGAGCGAGTGGGTGATGGTGAGGAGAGCAGCCTGGTGGTGGCGCCCGCGATGGCGCCGCTCCGCCACCCGGGCCGCGAGTCCGCGCCGCTGGGCGAGCGACGTACGCGCCACGCCCTGACCGTTGATCCATCGCTGTACGCAGGGGTGAGACCCTTCCAGCAGGGCGACTCCCTGCGACTCGTCCACTGGCGGGCGACGGCCCGCATCGGCCATCCGGTGAGCCGGCGTCTCGAGCCGGCGCGCGGCCGCGAGGTGGTGCTCGTCGTGGACGTGCAGACGGTTGACGGGTCCTACTGGCTGACCTGGGACGAGGACGCATTCGAGAGCCTCTGCGTCATTGCCGCCTCGGTCGCCCGCCGACTGCTCGAGGACGGCGCCGCCGTCGGGGCCGCGGCGGCCAACTTCGCGGGCTCTGGCCAGCGCATCGCCTGGCTTGCGCCGCGTGCCTCGGTCGCGCAATTGCCGCGCATCGGCGAGCTGCTGGCGCGCATCGGCCCGGTGCCGTCAGCACCCCTGGGAACGCTGCTGGGCTGGCTGCCTTCCCGCGCGCCGTCCGGCAGCCGCCTGCTCCTGCTCAGCACCCGTGATCCGGTCCCGTTCCTCGCCACCCTGCGCCGCGCGCAGCGACTGGGCTTCGGCGCCGAGCTGATCGCGGCTGGCCCGCAGGCGGAGGCACATGCCCGATCAGCCCGGCTCGCCCGGATCCCGGCGCAGACCGCCAGCATCGAGCCGGGTTGGGAGGTTCCCCGTGCGATCGCTTTGGCCGGGTAGCGCCCTCATCCCGGCGGCGCGGGCGCTGGCCGAGGGCAGTCTCATCGCGGTCGGCTACGCCGCGCTGCAGGCGGCGGGCGGCAACTTCCCGTTCATCGGACCGCTGGAGCTCGGGATCCTGGTCCTGCTGGGCACCGCCTGGGCACGGCGCGGTCACTGGCTGTCGCCGGGGGCCGATGCATTCGGCTTCGTCGGCCTGGTCGTGGTGGCGGGCGCCTTCGGCTGGCTCACCGACCTGCAGGTGCGGAGCGCCCTGGTCGACGGCCATCCGCTGCACGCGCTCGGGCTGCATCTCGCCGGCTGGCTGGCGGCCGGCGGCGCGTTCGCGCGCGGTGCCACGCATCGTATCCGCGAAGACGACAGTCTCATCGACGAGCGGATGATGCGCTGGGCGGTGCCGGCACTGGCAATCCCGTGGCTCCTCGGCCACGCAGTGTCCAGCGGCGACGTGGAGTCTCGTTTCGCGGCCGCCGCCTACCTGGGCACGATCTTCTTCGTCGGCGCCGGGCTGGCGACCATTGGCCTCGCGCGGCTGGAGGCGCTGCGCCGATCGACGGTCGGCTATTGGCGCACTGACCGCTCCTGGATCCTGATGGTGATCGGCATCGCGGTGGGCCTGACCGTGCTCAGCATCCCAGTGGCCGCGCTGCTCGGTATCCCCTCCGAAGGTCTGCTGCGGGCCCTGGCGCTGCCGGTCCAGACGTTCATCCTGCTGGTGGCATTGATCAGCGCACCGGCGTTCCTGCTGGCGGCCTGGCTGGTCGGCCTGCTGCGACCGCTGCTCGGCCACAGCCCGCTCGAGAACCTTCAGCTGCACTTCGACCTGCGGGCCGCCGGCCCTGGCTCCGACCTGCCGATCATCATCCTGAGCGTGATCGTGGCGGCCATCTTCCTGTTCGAGTTCGTGGCCATGGCGGCCATGCTGTGGATCGTCTTTCGCGACCGGACCCGGCGCCAGGACCTGGTCGACCCGGCCTTCGAGGAGCGATCGGTGGTCGTGCCGGAGCGCGACAGGACGCCGATACCGACTGCCGCACCCGTCCGCGCCGCCCTGCCGCCGGACCCGGGCGATCCGACGGGCGCGTACCTGGCCGCCCTGGCCGCGCTCCACGAGGACGGCCGCTGGCCGCGGCGCGCAGAGGAGACGCCGGCAGCGCATCTGTCGCGCGTGGGCGCGGAAGGGATGGGAAGCCCGGCGTTCCATCGGCTGGCGAGCGCCTATCAGCTGGCGCGCTACGGCTCGCACCCGGTCTCGTCCCGAGAGGCAGGACGGGCGCGAGGCCGCTTCGAGGCCTTCCGCGCATGGCTTCTGCGTGGACAGAACCCTTGACAACGGTATTGTCAGATATTAGGGTAGCGGCGCAAACACATCACGCTTCGTGACAGAAGTCCGAAGGAGCATCCGACCATGGCAAATCTGACTCGGTTCGATCCATTCAGCGAGATGGTCACGCTGCGCCAGGCGATGGACCGTCTCTTCGAGGACTCGTTCGTCAGCCCGCTGACGCTGCGCACCTACAACGGCGAGGCTCCGACCCCGGCGCTGGACGTGCACGAGACCGGTGACGAGCTCGTGGTCACCGCGGCGCTCCCCGGTCTGCGGGCTGAGGACGTCGATATCACCATCACCGGCCAGACCCTCTCGATCCGCGGCGAATTCAAGGCGGACGACAAGGTCGAGCGTGACCAGTACCTCTACCGCGAACGCCGCTACGGCACGTTCCATCGCCAGCTCCAGCTGCCGGTCCGCGTGCAGGGCGAGGCCGCCACGGCAACGTTCGAGGACGGTGTGCTGACCCTGACGATCCCCAAGTCGGAAGAGGTCAAGCCGCGCCAGATCCAGGTCAAGGCGGCGCCCAGGCAGGTCGTGTCATCGACCGATGGCAGCGAGTCGGCGTGATCTGCCGGCCAAGCCGCCAACTGCCGCGGGGCGGGCGTTGAGCTCGCTCCGCGACCCAAAGCGCCCGCGTTACTTCATCAGCATCGCGGCCGAGCTGGCGAGCGTCCATCCACGCACGCTGCGGATCTACGAGGAGGAGGGCCTCCTCTGCCCGCAGCGA
>DASSEC010000180.1:0-2390 GCA_035696685.1 Candidatus Limnocylindria bacterium
GATCGCGGTGATCGACCGGGCGCCGGTCAGGACCGCAGCGGCGGCCATGGCCAGGATCGCGACCAGCGGGTGGCGCCGGCCTGTGCGTGCTCGCGGGTCACCGATGGTGGCGAGGTAGGCGAGCAGACCCGGCGCTTCGGCTGGCCTGAGGGGGTCGGCGTGGGCGAGTTGGGTAAGGGCGGATGGGATCGAGGATGATGGGTCGGCAGGCACGGGGGTCCATCGCGATCATGAGGCTGTGGGAAACCGCATGATCCCGGCGCTCGTGCCTGTTCCACACCATCACGCACTACGTCACCAACCAGACAAACTCACAGAACGCCGGAGCCCTGCCTCCTCCACAACCGTTGTAACCCGGATCCCCACAGTCTCGAGTTGCGCAATCGTGCCACCGGGCCACGGTTCTCGCTTCGGGTCTTCGATTGGACTCCCGTGCACGAGCCTGTACGGCAGGTACGAGGTTGAGAGCTGCACCGGCCGTTCATCGATGAAGAAGCGGAAATGGCGCGCGAGCACTTCCGCACCCTCGGAGAGGCCAAGTCGACTAGCGACTTCCGCCGAAGCCGTGGTCCGCGCGAACCGCCGGACCTCAAGCCGCGCTGCTCGATCCGTTCCCACATCGACGGTAAAGGGCGTTTGGCCAGCTTGCCGGTGCCTCCTCGCAAAGCGGTCGGGCGCGAGCCGGAGAACGCGAGGATGCTTCGGGCGTACGAAGGCCCCGCGACCTTGACGGGTTTCTATGAGGCCCTCGCTCTTCAGGACTTCGATGGAGTGACGGACGGTCGATCGTGAGGCGCCGAACTCGGTAAGCAACTCGGTTTCCGACGGCAGCAGGCCACCCGGCCGCAGGTCTCCGCCGAGGATGCGGTCGCGCAGCTGATCGGCGATCTGTCGAAAGGCCGGCCGTGAATCAGCGGGATCGACCCGTGCCAAGCGGAAGGCTCCTCTCGCTTATTGCGACGAGCGTGATCGTACCTGTGGGACGCCCTCTCCTTCTGACGCGCTCTCTAGCGCCGCTGATCTCGACCGCGCTTGTGGTCGAGATCAACCTGTTCTGAACGAGCGAAGGTCGCCCAGCGGGTGGCCGCAACGACCGCCGCGAGTGCAAGGCTGGCGGTGGCGGCGAACAGAGCCATCCAGGGACCGCTTGCATCAATCAGCATTCCCGCAAGACTCGCCCCGATCGACTGACCAGTCAGGAAGCCAGTCAGCACCCAGGTGAAGGCCTCGGTCACCGTACCAGCCGGCGAGAGCCGGTCGACCAGCAAGTAGGTGCAAGCAAGCCAGGGAGCGATGGGCAGACCGGCGAGCACGATGAGCAGCCCCATCTGCAGGTTCGTTCGAGGAAGCAGCAGCAGGGCGAAGACGCCGGCGAGCAGTAGTAGAAGCCCGACGTAGCGATGCTCTATGGGCGCAGCCCACCGTCGGCCGCCAGCGATCAATCCGCCCACCAAGCTGCCGAAGGTCCAGGTCGCGAGCAGGACCCCAGCCGCACCGGGCGCGCCATTGCGAGCAGCGAACGCGGCAATCGCCACCTGCAGGAGCCCGAACGCGACAGCAAGCAGCACCATGACAGCCACAAGGGTACGAACACCGCGATCTCGCAATGGTCCAGCCCAGTCCCGCGTGCGCGGCTGCGCGCGCCACGCACGCGAGGCCGGCGAAGTCGCGAAGCTAGCGGTGCCCACGAAGGCGAGTCCGGCCGCGGCGAGGACGGCCGCCGCCGGGGAGATCGTGGTGACCAGCAGGGCCACCAGCAGCGGCCCGGTGATGAAGATGACCTCCTGCATCGTGGATTCCAGCGCGTACGCGGTCTGCAGGGTCGGACCGTCGAGCTTGGCTGACCACAGCGTCCGCATAGATGGGGCAAGCGGCGGATTGGCCAGCCCGGCCAGGGCGACACAACCCAGCACAAGCATCATATTCACGCCACGCCCCGCGACCACCGCGAGCGTCGCGAATGCTGCAGCGAACACCGTCCCACACGACATCAACACCCGAGTTTGGCCGACCTGGTCGATCAGGCGACCCAGCAGCGGCGACGCCACGGCGGTGGCAATGGCAAACACGCCCGCCGCCGAACCCCCGTGTGCGTAGGACCCAGTCATGGACTGGACGAGGAGAACGACCGAGAGCGGTCCCATGCTGGCCGGCACGCGGCCGACCAGTGAGGAGACGACAAGCCGAGGTATGCCCGGTAGGCGAAGCAGGGACTGGAAGGGCGCCAGGCTGAACGAGGCCATAGGATGAGGCTACCTACAGCATCGCCGGCCGTCCCCATCCCCGGAGCTGGTACAGATGAATCTGGCGGACCAGCCATCAACCAGTCGTGTGCTCTACCTCGTCGTCTGCGCGGCGCCCCCCGCCCGTGATGTCCATGTCCTCGTCGA
>DASSEC010000181.1:0-4452 GCA_035696685.1 Candidatus Limnocylindria bacterium
ACGTAGGTGCCCTTCAGCTTGGAGATCTGGCGGTGCTCCAGGATCAGCCCCACGGCCTCATGCTTGTCCCGCAGCTCCTCCAGGACCGATGCATCCGTCGAGTAGCCGGTCCGCGTCCGCTTCGTTCCGGTCAGGCCCAGCTCGTGAAAGAGGATCTGCTCCAGCTGCTTGGGTGACCCGATGTTGAACTCGTGCCCCACCAGCGCGTAGATGCGCCCTTCCAGGTCGGCCAGGGTGGCGGCGAACTCGACGCTCATCGCCGCCAGCTGGTCGCGATCGATGGTCACGCCGGCGAGCTCCATCCTGGCCAGCACGGGAAGCAGCGGCATCTCGACCTCGCGGTAGAGGTCCATCAGCCCACCCTCCGTCAGCTCGTTGTCCAGCTGCGGGCGGACGAGCAGGCTGGTCAGTGCTTCCGCGGCGGCGCGACGGGCCGTCGCCTGCTCCTCGACGGCGGGGTCGGACGGCCGGTCCGGCAGCGAGGCGCCGAAGCGATTGGCGGCCAGGTCGTCCAGTGACTGCGCGCGCAGGGCAGGGTTGACCATGTAGCTGGCCACCAGCGTGTCGACCGCCGGTCCTTCCAGCCGCACTCCGTGCGACGCCAGCACGGTGACCAGCTGCTTGAGGTCGTGGCCGATCAGCTCGCGGTCGTCACGGTTGAACCAGGCCGGCAGCGGCCGATCGTCGCTCCAGGGCAGATACCAGGCGGATCCGTCGCCGGCCGCCAGGGCTATCCCCAGCAGCGGCCGCTCCAGCGCCCGACCGGGGCCAAGAGCCCAGCCGAGCGCAACCTCCTCGCCATGCTCTGCGAACCACGCATCCAGCGCCGTTCGATCCTCATCGGAAGCCGCAATCCGCGGCTGCACGTGCTCGATCGACCCGCCGGGGTCCGCCACCGCGTCGGCCGCCGGCATTCGGTGGTCCGCCTCGCCGGATGGTGCGGTGCCATCGGCTCCGGCATCCGCTGCCGCCCGGGTCCCGCCCAGCAGGTCCAGTGACAACTGCAGCCCGCCACCGGTCTCCTGCTCGGCCGGCCCGTAGCCCGTTGGCGCGATGGACGATGGCGGCAGTCGATCGATCAAGGTCCGGAATTCCAGCTCGCGGAAGCGCTGCGCCACCGCCCGGCGGTCGTAGCGGCCGGTCCGCGCCTCCTCCAGGTTCAGTTCCACCGGCAGGTCGGTGACGATGCGGCCGATCTCCCGTGACATGAAGGCCGATTCCCGGTGCTCGGACAGCCGATCGCGCAGCTTGCCCTTTACCTCGTCGAGCCGCTCGTAGATGCCGTCGAGCGTGCCGAACTGCTGGAGGAGCTGGATGGCAGTCTTCTCGCCCACGCCCGGCACACCGGGGATGTTGTCGGAGGTGTCGCCCTTGAGCGCCTTGTAGTCCAGCATCTGATCCGGGCGCAGGCCGTAGCGCTCCATGACCTTCGCCTCGTCGTAGATCACCGTGGCGGCCACGCCCATCCGGGTGGTGAGCAGGCGCACGTGATCGTTCACCAGCTGCAGCCCGTCCAGGTCGCCGGAGACGATGTACGCGTCCACCCCGGCACGCTTCGTGTGCTGGACCAGGCTGCCGATCACGTCATCGGCCTCATACCCTTCCAGCTCGCGGATGGGGATGTTCATCATCGTCGCCAGCTCACGCACGATCGGGAACTGGCTGCGCAGGTCGTCCGGCATGGATGGACGACCGGCCTTGTACTCGGGATAGGCGTCGAAGCGGAACTGCGGCCGGCCGACGTCGAAGCTCAGCATCGCGAAGTCCGGCTTCAGGTCCTGCATGCCGCGCAGCACGATCTGCAGGAAGCCGAAGACAGCGTTCACCAGTGTCCCGTCCGACATCGTCAGGGGCGGCAGCGCAAAGTAGCCGCGGTACACGAGGCTGGGGCCGTCGATCAGCATCAGGATCGGTCGTCGGTCGGCCATCGGAAGGCTCAGTCTAGCCCGATGCTCCCCGGGGAGCCGCCAGTAGAATCGGCCCGATGGCTAGCCGCCCGCTGCTCGACCCGTACGCGGTGCTGGGCGTCCCGCGCGATGCGTCGGCGCTCCAGGTCGCACGCGCGCGACGCCGCCTGGCAAAGCGCTTCCACCCTGACCTGCACCCCGACGAGGACATGTCGCAGTCGATGCGCCGCGTCAACGAGGCCTGGTACATCCTCTCCTCCACCAGCCGCCGCGCGGCCTACGACCAGGCGCATCCGCATGCCGGGACCCCGTCGTCCGGCCATTGGGCCGCCTCGCGGCCCGAGATCCGGCCGATGACCCCCAACACCACGCGGAGCTGGGCCTCGTGGCGGACGACCGCCGAGGAAACGCGCGCTGCGCCCCGCACGCGGCGCCAACCCGGGGAGATCCCGGTGGTCAGCACTCGCCGGCCACCACCCATCGCGCCGCCGGCACGCACGTTCCGGGACAGCGGCTGGGCGGCCGTGCTGGCCGCCCTGGTGATCCTCCTGCTGCTCGTGGCCGCGATGGTCGCGGGAAGGCTGACCTAGGGTCCTCCCGGCCGCGTCGTCAGCAGCATCACGGCACCCGCCAGGACGCCCAGGGCCCCCACCAGGAGGACCACGCCCCAGCCGTTGATCGAAAGCACGGCCTCCGCGCTGGCCTCGGGGGGGCCCGCCGGTTGGTGCGAGGGTGCGGGCTGCTCCGTCGCCGCCGGTTGGTGGCTGGCCTTGCTGCCACCGCTGCCGCTGGAGGCGTCCGCCGGCGACGGCAGGCCGCCGGAGAGCTCCGGCGTTCCACCGCGGCTGTCCCTGCTGCGGAACGCGAAGAACAGGTTCACCGGGAACGGGAAGCGGTCACGAACGTCGCGCTCGCCCGCCTCGTCCTCGGCGAACGAAGCTGCCGCCGACGGCGCGGCAGCCGACCCGAGGCCCATCGAAACGCCGCTCAGCACGCCGGAGCCGCCTACGGTGCCGACCAGGACCAGCATCGCGCCGGCGGCCAGCATCGGTGCGGCGAGCCGCCGGAGCCACCCGCCTTGTGCCCGCTGCGCGATCGCCGGAACGGGCGGCACCAGCTGCAGCGGGCGAGATGGGACGAGGTCCGGGAGCTCGGCGAGCGCGGAGCGCAGCTGGGCGAGCTCGGCCAGCATGGGGCCGCATCGGTCACAGGCAGACGCGTGCGCGCGCAGGCCGGCATCCGCCGTTGCGTCGGCGTCGCCACCGGCCAGCGCCGCCAGGCGCTCGTCGTCCGGATGGATCTGGTGCTGCATCGTCATCGGTCCAGACGCCCCTATCGCTCGAACAGTTCCCGGTGCTCGGCCAGCAGCTCGCGCAGGCGCAGCCGGCCACGATGGATGCGCGACTTCACGGTGCCCAGCGCCGATGCGGTCGCCTCGGCCACCTCGCCATAGTCCATGCCATAGACGTCGCACAGCACCACCGCTGTCCGCTGGTCGACCGGCAGCAACCGCAGGGCGGCATCAAGGTGGCGGTAGAGCTCGGACCGCCCTGCCTCGACCACAGGGTTCGGTGCAGTGAGGTCCGGCAGCTCGGCCGCTCCCGCCTCCGGGTCGGGTAGCTCGATGGTCGGGCGCCGCTGGGCGCGCCGCAGGATGTCGTAGCTCGCATTGGCCGTGATCCGCAGCAGCCACGCGCGGAAGATGCCGCCGCGAAAGCGGGCAATCGCGTCATAGGCGTGGATGAAGGCGTCCTGGGTGGCATCAGCCGCCTGGTCCGCGTCGCCGAGCAGGCGCCAGGCGAGACCGTAGCAGGCCGCCTGGTAGTGCTCCATCAGCTGGGCAAACGCCGTCCGATCCCCCGCCACCGCCCGCGACACGACTGCTGCCTCATCGGGCAGCGGCGGCGTCCGCGTGCCGGGACTGCTCGGGTCGGTGGACGGCATGCGTTCCTATAATCACACCCCGTCGGTCTCGGGAGGCGTGCCGGAGTGGCGGAATCGGCAGACGCGTCGGTCTCAAACACCGATGAGCGCAAGCTCGTGTGGGTTCGACTCCCACCTCCGGCACCACACCATTTCGTGGCTACGTTGCGTGCGACGGGGCCCCAGCCGAATGCCTGATGCAGAGCCCGTCGGATGACCGCATGGATGTTTCGAATCGTTCGTGGCGAGAGGCCGACGGCACCCTTCGCATTCAGCAAGGCTTCGGCTGGCGCCGCCAGCCTTGGAAAGACAAGGGAGCGGGCCCTTTCGGACCCGCTCCCTTAGATGCGGAGACGGTTCTGTGCTAGCGAGCCCAGATCACGTGGGTGATGACCCGCAGGCCGCTCGGCGCCCTAGAGATCGCTGTGGTGGCGGTGCCGACCGTCGAATAGCTATCCAGATGCTGGTAGATGACCTCCAGCTCCTCGTAGTCGTGCTTGTTCGGGGTCGTGTTGTTCGCCAGATCCCGGGTGTAATCCATGCAGGTCCCGAGACTCTCGTTGTTGAAGTTCTCGTCCTGATGGTCGAGCCCAAAGGTGTGCCCAAGCTCTTGGCAGAGGAC
>DASSEC010000182.1:0-4494 GCA_035696685.1 Candidatus Limnocylindria bacterium
GACGTCTTCTTCTTCGAGCAGGACGGCTCGTTCGTGGTGCGCATGCTCCACGCGGGGGCAGGTGGCGCCATCGGTCACCAGCTGGCCGAATTCACGAAGGATGAGATTGTGGCTATGATCGAGGCCGCACCACAGCAGCGCGGCGCGGCAACTCCAGCCGCCGCAGCTCCACCAGGGGAGGCCTCGGAATGAAGGCGTTGAAAGTTCTGTTCATCAGCATTGGTGCCCTGCTGGCGGCGATGATCGTCATCCCGCTCACGATCCTGGCCGGCCTGTTCGTGTGGCTCAAGCTCACCGAAGAGGCTGACGAGGAGGATCTCGAGATCGAGGACACGATCTGAGGTCCGGGCCGAAGAATCATTGAGCCGATGCCGGCGCCCTCGAGGGCGCCGGTGTTGTTTTCGGCGGACCGAGTGGGTCAGCCGGTGGCGAGCGCCCAGGCAGCGGTCCAGGTCACGGCAGCGACCAGGATCCCGTACCACAGCCACCGCTCCCGCAGGCCGCCGACGGCCACCGCGGCCAGCCCCGCCATCCCGAGCGCCAGTGACGCCGGGCCGGCGCCACCGATGATGAGCGCGGCGCCGACACCGAGGCCGACGGCCACCAGGCATCCCGCCGCCAGCGCGCGGGTTCGGCCGCGACCCAGCAGCTGGGCCAAACTGCGTGAACCGCCGGCCGCATCCGCATCGAAGTCACGCAGGGTGTTGGCCAGGTGGGCGGCTCCTGCGAACAACGCACCCAGCGGCATGGCGGGCAGCAGCCGCGCCAGGTCGACGCCGACGCCGGCAGCGATCCAGGCGGGCAGCAGGCCGAAGCTCACCAGGTAGGGGAGCGGGGAGAACGGCGTTCTGGACAGCGCCGCGTTGTAGGCCACAGCGCTGGCCGCCGCGACCACGCCAAGCACGAGCGCGAGCAGACCCAGCGGAATCGAGGCGGCCAGCTGGAGCCCAACGCCCACGACCGCGACGGTCCAGGCCCCCGCACGGGTGATGGCGCCCGCAGGCAGCGGCTTCTCGAGGCGCCCGCTGGCACGATCCCGCGCCTCATCGGCCAGGTCATTGGTCGCGCCCGTGAGCAGCTGCGAACCGGCCACGGCCACCACGGTCAGCGCCAACCGCCAGCCGAATGGCTGGCCGTCCTGGGCCAGCAGGATCGCTCCCAGCACCGCCGACAGCGTCGTGACGGCGATGGCCGGCGCGGGGTGGATCAGGCGCAGCGGGGCTGGCATCGTCGTCATTGTGGTTGGCACACCGTCTGCAACGGAAGCGCCCATGAAGGAACGGCTATCGCGGGCGATCGAGCGCTTGCGGCGAGCGCTTGCGCCGCGGCCTGAGCTCGCGCCAGTGCCCATCGAGGTGCGGCGCCGGCGGCGCTGAACCCTTTCGTCCGGGGCTCCTGGGGCCATCGGCCTCTGATATCATCGGAAAAACCCCGGAGGAATCACACAACCGATGCCGAAGTATGTCTTCGTCACGGGCGGCGTCACCAGCTCGCTCGGCAAAGGCATCACCGCCGCCTCCATCGGGCGAATCCTCAAGGCCCGCGGCATCCCGGTCTCCATCCTCAAGCTCGACCCCTACATCAACATCGACCCCGGCACCATGTCGCCGTACCAGCACGGCGAGGTGTTCGTCACCGACGACGGGGCGGAGACCGACCTCGATCTCGGCCACTACGAGCGCTTCATCGACGAGAACCTGTCGCAGGCCTCGAACGTCACCACCGGCCGGATCTACCAGAGCGTCATCGCCAAGGAGCGGCGTGGCGACTATCTGGGCGGCACGGTCCAGGTCATCCCGCACATCACCAACGAGATCAAGGAGCGGATCGCGCGCGTCGCCCGCGAGGGGACCGGCAGCGTGGCGACCAGCGGCCTGGCGGCGCACGGCGTGGTCATCGTGGAGGTGGGCGGCACCGTCGGCGATATCGAGTCGCTGCCATTCCTGGAGGCCATCCGCCAGATGCGCAAGGACGTCGGGCGCCGCAACGTGCTGTACGTCCACGTCACCTGGCTGCCCCAGATCGGCGCCACCGGCGAGCTGAAGACGAAGCCGACGCAGCACAGCGTCAGCACGCTGCGGGGCATCGGCATCCAGCCTGACGTGATCGTCCTGCGCAGCGATGAGCCGATCGACGACGAGATCATGGACAAGGTGGCGCTGTTCACCGACGTGGACGTGCACGCGGTCATCCCGCTGCGGACGGCGCGCAGCATCTACGAGGTCCCGCTCCTGCTGGAGCGCGCCGGCCTGGGGAAGCTGCTGACCCGCGAGCTCGATATTCCTGCCTCGGAGCCGGACCTGGCCGACTGGCAGGAGCTGGTCGGCCGCATTCGCGCCACACGGCCGGAGCTGGAGATCGCCATCGTCGGCAAGTACACCGAGCTGCCGGATGCCTACATCAGCGTGACGGAGGCGCTCAAGCACGCGGCGCTGCATCACCGCGTGGACGTGAAGGTGCGCTGGGTCCGGTCGGAGCAGCTGGAGCGCATGGAGCCCGAGCAGGTCGCGGACGAGCTGGAGGGCGTGGCCGGCGTGCTGGTCCCCGGCGGCTTCGGGTACCGCGGCGTGGAGGGCAAGGTGCGCGCCATCAAGTGGGCGCGCGAGCAGAAGGTCCCATACCTGGGCCTGTGCCTGGGCCTGCAATGCGCGGTCATCGAGTTCGCGCGCATGGCGCTGGACAACCCCGACGCCAACTCCTCCGAGTTCAATGTCTTCACCGAGCACCCGGTCATCGATCTGATGCCTGACCAGGCCGATGTCACCGACAAGGGCGGCACCATGCGCCTGGGCCTGTATCCGGCGCGCCTGGAAGAGGGCTCAAAGGTGCGCGCGGCCTACGACACCGAGATTGCCTACGAGCGGCATCGCCATCGGTTCGAGGTCAACAACGCCTACCGCGACCGTCTCGGCGAAGCTGGCATGTGGTTCAGCGGCGTGTCGCCGGACGGCCGGTTGGTCGAGTACATCGAGCTGCGCGACCATCCGTGGTTCGTGGCCACGCAGGCGCACCCCGAGCTCAAGAGCCGTCCGAACCGACCTCATCCGCTGTTCCGCGACTTCGTCGGCGCAGCCGCCACGCACGCTGGCCTGCCCTCCGAGCCGCCGCGCGTCGCCGTCGCGGAGGCCAGCGACGGTTCCGGAGCTGCGGAGGCGGTGACAGAGCGGGCGGCCGCCGAAAGCAGCAGCTGAGCCCCATGGCCACCAGGACCCGGCCGGCCTTCAAGCTGAAGACGTACTCGGAGCAGTCTCAGCGCTTCATGGGCCAGCTCATGGAGGCCTACTACCAGCAGCTGGCCGGCCTGCAGCCGGACCTTGGGCTGCCGGCCATCTACGCTGAGCACGCCAACCTGTTCGATCGTGCCGCGGTCGACGCGCTACGCGAGGCCGCGGCCGCCGACGATGACGCCGGGCATCAGGCGCGCGAGCTGTATCGGGTTGCATTGCGGGAGTACCTCTCAGCAGCCGTCGCGGATCTCACCGAGCGGGTCGAGCGGGCTGAGTCCGAGGCCACGGTCGTCTGGCGTGGTGAGCAGATTCCCTACCGGCAGGTCTGGAACCGCGCCGCCGACATCGCCAACCGCACGGAGCGTAACGCGCTGGCAGGCTCGTATTTCGAAGCGGTGGAGGCGCTCAACCCGCTGCGCGAGGAACGGCAGGGCAGGATGGTGGCGGCTGTGCGGGAGCTCGGCTTCGCCGACGTTCCGGACATGGTCAACCGAACCGCGGGCTTCAACGTGGATGCGCTGGCCGGCGAGATGCGGGAGCTGCTCAACGACTCCGAGACCGTCTACTTCGCCGCGCTGCGCCGCAACCTGGCCGAAATCGATATCGAGCAGGGGGACGCGTCGGCCATCGACCTCGAGCACATCCTGCGTGGTGGGCAGTGGGATCGCTGGTTCGACGCACGTCGCATGGTGCCGGCGCTGAGCGCCACCCTGGCCGGCATGGGCATCGACCTGTCGAGGCAGCGAAACATCATGCTGGACCTCGAGGCACGGCCGATGAAGTCACCGCGGGCTTTCTGTGTCATGCCGGATGTGCCGAACGATGTGCGGCTGGTGATCCAGCCGCGTGGTGGCTGGGACGACTACGGCGCGCTCATGCACGAGGCTGCCCATGCTGAGCACTTCGCGCACGTCGACGCGTCGCTGCCCGTTGCGTATCGGCTCCACGGCGACAACAGCCTGAGCGAGGGCTACGGTCTGTTGTTCGAGCGCCTGGTCGGCGACCCTCTGTGGCTGCGCGGGGTGATCGGCATGCCCGAGGCCGATGCGCTGGCCTTCGCCGATTTCGCCGCCTTCTGGTACCTGCGCCTGTTGCGCTTCATGGCCTCCGAGCTGCTGTATGAGCTCTACCTGCACCGGACCGATGACACGGCCCTCGCCCGTGAGCAGTTCGCCGGGATGCTGAGCCTGTCCGTCGGCGTGCGCTTCGGGCCCGAGGCATACCTGTACTACGTGGACGACGGGCTGTACGTCGCGCGCTACGCGCG
>DASSEC010000183.1:0-2424 GCA_035696685.1 Candidatus Limnocylindria bacterium
CAACCGCGGCACTCCCAGCTAGGCCTCTCCGACGAGGACGTGCTGGCGATGTACCGCATGATGCTGCTCGCCCGCGCCGTCGACGAGCGGATGTGGCTCATGCAACGCGCCGGCAAGATCGCGTTCATCATCTCCGGCCAGGGCCACGAGGGCGCCCAGGTCGCGACCGCCTGGCCGTTGCGCCGCAAGCAGGATTGGATGGCGCCGTACTACCGCTCCATCGCGTCGGCGTTGACCTTCGGCATGAGCCCGGAGGACATCATCACCGCGCACCTGGCCAAGGGCGACGACGTCAGCTCCGGCGGCCGGCAGATGCCCGGACACTACGGGGGCGCGCCGTACAACATCGTCAGCCTCTCCTCGCCGGTCGGCACCCAGGTCCTCCACGCGGTGGGCATCGCCATGGGTGCGTGGGTGCGCGGCGACGACGTCGTGACCTTCACTTCCTATGGCGAGGGCACCAGCAACCAGGGCGAGATCCACGAGGCTATGAACTTCGCCGGCGTCCATCGGCTGCCGGTCATCTTCGTGTGCGAGAACAACGGCTACGCCATCAGCGTGCCGCTGGACAAGCAGGTCGGCGGGGGCCGCGTGGCCGTTCGGGCGGAGGGCTATGGCTTCCCCGGCGTGCTGGTGGACGGCTCCGACCCGCTGGCCTGCTACGCGGCAGCCAAGGAGGCCCATGACCGCGCCCGCCGGGGAGAGGGGCCGACCCTGATCGAGGCGAGGGTGGTGCGGCTCACCAGCCACTCGTCGGACGACGACCAGCGGCGCTACCGGGACCCGGCAGAGGTGGAAGCGCTCAAGGAGCAGGATCCTCTCGCCCGGTTCGCCGCCCAGCTGCGCGAGATGGGGCTGCTCGACGATACGAAGGAGGCGGAGTACCGCGCTGCCGCGAAAGAGGAGATCAACGAGGCCAGCCGCCGCGCCGAGGCGCGCCCGGATCCGGATCCCGCGACGGCCGAACGGTACGTGTACGCGGATGGCGCTGCCGCCGGAGGGACCGACTGACATGGCCGAGCTGAACATTCTCGAGGCCATCCGCACGGCCATGGACGAGGAGATGGAGCGCGACGAGCGCGTCATGATCATGGGCGAGGACGTCGGCAAGAAGGGCGGCGTCTTCGGCGCGACCGAGGGGCTGTTCGCCAAGTACGGCGAGAAGCGAGTCCTTGATACGCCTCTCACCGAGGGCATGATCGCCGGCGCCGCCGCCGGTGCCGCCATCTACGGCCTGCGGCCCATTGCCGAGATGCAGTTCGCCGACTTCGTGTACCCCGGCTTCAACCAGATCGTGTCCGAGATCAGCCGCATGCGGTACCGCTCGAATGGCGCCTTCGGGCTGCCCATGGTCATCCGCATGCCGTACGGCGGCGGCGTCCACGGTGCGCTGTACCACTCGCAGTCCAACGAGACCTACTTCACCTCGACGGTCGGCCTGAAGGTCGTCGCCCCCGGCACCCCTGCCGATGCCAAGGGCCTGCTCAAGGCCGCGGTCCGCGACCCGGATCCGGTCATGTTCTTCGAGCACAAGAAGACGTACCGCCTGTTCAAGGCCGATGTGCCCGATGGCGACCACGTGGTCCCCATCGGCTCCGCGGAAGTCGCGCGTCCCGGCAAGGACCTGTCGATGTTCTGCTACGGCTACATGCGCAGCTGCGCGCTCGAGGCGGCGGAGACGCTGGCCCGCGAGGATGGGCTGGAAGCTGAGGTCGTCGACCTGCGCACCCTGCGCCCGCTGGACACAGCCACGATCATCGGCTCCGTGGAGAAGACCGCCAAGGCGCTGGTCATCCACGAGGCGAATCGGTTCGGCGGGTTCGGTGCGGAGATCGCCGCGACCATCGCCGAAGACGCCTTCGAGCACCTGGACGGCCCGGTGGTGCGCCTGGCGGGACCAGAAGTACCTGGCGTGCCGTTCCACCACAACCTCGAGGACTGGTTCATGCTCAATCCGGAGAAGATCGTGGCCGCCGCCCGCGAGCTGGCGGCCTACTAGCCGATGGTGGCGTCGGCGCATGGCAGCTGGAATCCGGCTAAGGTCAATGACGTTGTGAATTGGCGAGATGATCGGCGTGCGCGCGGCACGCGAGCGAGCGAGGGAGCTTCGACCTACTGATGGCAACCACGATCAAGATGCCGCAGCTCGGGGAGTCCGTCACCGAGGGCACCATCGAGCGCTGGCTGGTGAAGGAAGGCGACACCGTCGCGCAGTACGACCCGCTGTTCGAGGTCGTGACCGACAAGGTGAACGCCGAGGTGCCGGCCGAGGTGGCCGGCACGATCACGAAGATCATGGTGCCGGACGGCGAGACCGTGAAGGTGGGCACGCCGCTCGCCGAGATCGCGGCGGAGGGCGACGGCGCAGCCCCGAGCGAGCCGGGCGAGGCACAGGCAGCCGAAGCGCCGGCGGCTGAGGCGCCC
>DASSEC010000184.1:0-6937 GCA_035696685.1 Candidatus Limnocylindria bacterium
TCTCGCCGCCAGGTCCAACAGGCCGTCGAGCGACCCGACCGCCTTGTCGATGCCGGCACCCACGTCGCCCAGCCGGGCGTACCGCTCGGGCACCGTGCGCAGCGTGAAGTCGCCGAGCTCCGCGTCGGGCACCTCGTCCCAGGTCATGGGCGCCGACACGGTGGCAGCGGGCAGCGGCCGCACCGAGTAGACGGACGCCACGGTGCGGTCCTTGGCGTTCTGGTTGTAGTCGATGAACACGCCGTGCCGCTCCTCCTTCCACCACTTGGAGGTGGAGATGGACGGCGCGCGCCGCTCGACCTCGCGAGCCATGGCCAGGGCGGCCCGGCGGACCTGGCCGAACCCCCAGCGGGGCTCGATGCGCGCGTAGACGTGGATCCCGCGAGAGCCGGACGTCTTGGGAAAGGCAGTCAGCCCATGATCGGCGAAGACATCGCGAACGACCATGGCCACGCTGCGCACGTCTGCCCAGGGGACGCCCGGGCCCGGGTCCAGGTCGGCACGGATCTCGTCGGGGTGCTCCAGGTCATCGGCGCGCACCGGGTGCGGGTTGAGGTCCACGCAGCCCAAATTCACGACCCACGCCAGCGCGGCCCGGTTGCTGACGACCACCTCGTCGGCGGTGCGCCCCGACGGGAACGCCAGCTCGACCGTCGAGACGAACTCGGGGACCGCCTTCGGCGCGCGTTTCTGGAAGAACGCCTCGCCGGTGATGCCGTCGACGAAGCGCTTCAGCGCCATCGGGCGATTGCGCACGCCCAGCAGGGCGCCATCGGCCACGGCCAGGTAGTAGTCGACCAGGTCGCGCTTGGTGATGCCGGCTTCGGGGAAATACACCTTGTTCGGGTTCGAGATGGACACCTCGAAGCCGTCGAGCTCGAGCTGGACCGATGGGTCCTTCGGCATGCATTCAGCCTACCCTGTCCCGGCACGCCGTTTGCGGAGGCCGCCCGGCATGGTCGATCGGCTCAAGCGCTGGGGGGCGTCCGTCGACGCATGGCTCCAGCAGCGCCGATCCACGCGCGTGCTGCGCCGCGCCGCCATCGGCTTCGTGCAGCACGGCTCGCTGCAGTACGCCGGCAGCATGGCCTATTTCTCGATCCTGTCCGTGTTCCAGCTGCTGGTGCTGGGCATCGTGGTGCTGAGCTACTTCGTGGGCCAGGGCCAGGCACGCCAGTTCGTGATCGACCAGGTGCGCGCTGGCTCGCCGCTCAACGCCGACACCATCGGCAGCGTGCTCGACGCGGTCATCGCGTCGCGGGCGGGGATCAGCCTCTTCGGCCTCATCTTCCTGATCTGGGGCGCACTGGGCATCTTCTCGGCCATCACCCAGGGCGTGGGCCGCGCGTTCGGCGCGACGATGCCACGCCCGTTCTGGCAGGACAAGCTGATCGGCCTGGTGCTGATGCTGATCACCGGGGTGCTGGGCATCGCGTCGGTGGCCATCGGGATCCTGACCGGGATCCTGCAGTCGGCGACCCAGGACGTGCTGGCCGCCGTGCCCGGCGGCTACCTGGCGCTCAGCCTCATCGGCTTCGTGACGCCCATCGTCCTGATTTTCGTCGCCTTCCTGGTCCTCTACCGACTGGTGCCGAACCGCCACGTGACGTGGCGGGAGGCGCTGCCCGGCGCGATCGCCGCGACCATCCTGTGGACCGTGCTCCGCATCGGCTTCACCTACTACACGACCAACATTGCCAGGTACGACACCGCCTTCGGCCCGATCTCGGCCACGATCTCGCTGCTCGTCTTCCTGTACTTCGCCAGCGTGATCGTGCTGCTGGGCGCCGAGGTGGCGCGCGCCAACGTGCTGGAGGACACGGAGCCGGTGGCGCAGGAGGTCGTGCCGATCGGTCCCATCGTCGGCAGGACGCTGCAGGCACGCCCGGACCCGGGCCCGCCCGAAGCGCGCGTGCCGGCCTGGGTGCTGGCGATCAGTGCCGCCGCCGCCGCGTTCGTCGTACGGATCATCGCGGGCCGTCGCGCGCCCCACGATTGACGGCCCCGCGCCGCAACGAGTCGCATTCGGGTAGTACGGTGTAGTACATTCGACCCCGTCACGCGGCCGAAGTGCCCGGCTAGCATGGCGATCGAGCACGTCAGGAGGCGGCTGGGCACTATGGAACTCACCCTGATGAGCGCCGCATGAGGGGACGATCTCGACTGGCCGTCACGCTGGTGGCTCTGCTGACGGTCGGAACGATGATCGTCGGCAGCGATCCGCGAAACCAGGCCCTGGCAGCGGATCCCGTCTCGCAGGCCAGGACGGAGCGCGCCTCCATCGAGGCGGAGCTCGCCGCGCAGCGCGCCAAGCTGGACGAGCTGCGGGCGACCTCCGCGACGCTCTCTCGCCAGCTGAGCGACGCCGAGCAGGAGCTGGCCGACGCGACGGCCGAGTACGAGCGCGTGATCGGCCTGCTGCAGGCGGTCCGTGCCGACGTGAACGACATCACCGCCCGGCTGCGAGACCTGCGCGCGCGGATCGAGCGGATGGACCGGCGGCTGTGGGTCGTGGCGCAGGGGATCGCCGCCCAGACCACTGAGCTCGAGGCGCGCGAGACGCTGCTGCAGGACCATCTGCGCTCGGCGTACGAGCAAAGCCAGATCTCGATCCTGGAGATCATCCTGCATGCCTCCAATCTCGACGAGGCCACGAACCAGGTCAGCTACCTGTTGACGCTGTCCGACCAGGACAAGGCCCTGGCCGATGAGATCCGCCAGATCCGCGAGGAGCTCCTGGTCAAGCAGGGCACGCTGAGCGAAGGCCGCGCCGCTCTGCGAGTGTCGCGCATCGCCGCATCCGAGGAGCGCCACCGGCTGGTCGAGCGCAAGGCGCAGCTGGTGGAGCTCGAGCAGCGTGCCGCCAAGCTCAAGGCAGCCGCCGAGAAGAAACGCGCTGCACAGGCAGCGGCCCTCAATGCGGCTCTCGAGGCGAAGGGCAACGTCAAGCAGCAGATCGCGGATAACGAGCGAGCATTCGAGCAGGCCAACCAGCTGGTCCATCGGCTCGTCGCCGAGCAGCGCGCCATCGAGGAAGCGCGGCGGCTGGCCGAGAAGGCAGCTCGGGATCAGGCCAACCAGCTGTCCGCACTCGGCTTCCGCTGGCCGGAGGTTGGCACGCGGGTCACCCAGGAATGGGGACCCACCACCTTCGCCATGGAGCCGCCCTATACCTATCACGGGGTGTACTACCCGCACTTCCATGGCGGCCTCGACATGGTTGCCGGCTGCGGCTCGCCGATCCTTGCATCCAAGGCCGGCGTCGTTGTCGCGTCGGGGCAGCCGCTATGGCCTTATGACCCTGGCTTCGGCGTGGTCATCGACCATGGGGGCGGCATCCAGACCTGGTACTGGCACATCACCACCCAGATCGTGGTGCGGCCCGGACAGGTCGTGAACACCGGCCAGATCATCGGCTACGAGGGCACGACCGGCTTCTCGACCGGGTGCCACCTGCACTTCGCCACCAACGTGGGCGGCGTCTGGGAGAACCCGCGGGCCTACCTGCCCTAGCCGGCAGAGCGACTACACCTTGACGGCAGCTTCCTCCGCCGCGCGGACCGCGGGCCGGTAGAGGTCGTCCACGTACTCGATGAGCATCCGCGCCGTGCTGAACTGCCAGATGGAGGCGGAGACGGCAGCGCGCATCGTGTCCAGCCAAGCGTGCGGCAGCCCCTCCTCGTCCCGGTCGAAGAAACGCGGGACGATCTTGTCCTCGAGCAGCCGATAGAGCGACTCGGCGTCGGCGGTGTCCTGGGCATCGTCGTCGCCGACGGGCTCACGCTGGCCAATGGCCCAGCCGTTGTGGCCGTTGTAGCCCTCGTCCCACCAGCCGTCGAGGATGCTGACGCTCGGCACCCCGTTCATCGCGGCTTTCATCCCGGACGTGCCCGATGCTTCGAGCGGCCGCCGGGGGTTGTTCAGCCAGATATCGACGCCGGCGACCAGGAAGCGGGCGATGCGGATGTCGTAATCCTCGACGATGAAGACGCGGTTGCGGAGCCGATCCGACCGGGACAGCTCGAAGATGCGCTGAATGACCCGCTGCCCCGGCCGGTCCGCCGGGTGCGCCTTGCCGGCGATCACCACCTGCACTGGTCGGTCGGTGTGGGACAGCAGCCGCGCCAGGCGATCCTCGTCGCGGAACAGAAGGTCGGCCCGCTTGTATGTCGCGAAGCGGCGCGCGAAGCCGATGATCATCGCCTTCGGATCCAGGGCATGGTCGATCTCGCGCAGCTGGTCCGGCGACTCTCCGTGGCGAGCGAACTGCCGTGCCAGGCGGCTGCCAATGAAGTCGGTCAGCTCCCGTTTCTGCTGCATGTGTCCGGCCCACAGGTCGTCGTCGGCGATGTCCTTGACGCCAGCCAGCCCGTCCGCCGAAGCGTGATCGGCGGACAGGAAGGTGCCCAGCGCGCGCTCGTACAGCCGGCGCATCGGCCGGCCCAGCCAGGACGCAACGTGCACCCCGTTCGTGATGTCGCTGATCGAGTGGCCGGCCACCTCCTCCCAGGTGGCGGTCGCCGTCTCGGCATGCAGGCGGCTGACCGCGTTGGCGCCGCTGGCATGGCGCAGGACAAAGGCGGTCATGTCGAACGGCGCGTGCGGATCGTCGGTGCGGCCGCGGCCCAGCTCGAGCAGCTCGTCGGCCGGCATGCCGGTGGCGTGCAGCCACGGCGCCAGGTTCTTGGTCAGCAGCCCGCGGTCGAACGTCTCGTTGCCCGCCGGGACCGGGGTGTGGATGGTGAACACCGCGTTGCGGCCAACGCGCCGCAGCGCGTCGGTGGGGCGCAGGCCGGTTTCGTCATCCATCAGCTGTCGCGCGCGCTCAAGCAGCAGGAACGCGGAGTGCCCCTCGTTCAGGTGCCACACGGATGGGGTGATCCCCAGCTGGTCGAGCGCCCGCACGCCGCCGACCCCCAGGATGAGCTCCTGGCAGAGGCGCATCTCGCGGCCACGGACGTACAGGATGTGGGTGATGGGCCGATCCGGTCCCGCGTTGGCGGGCAGATCGGTGTCCAGCAGCAGCACCGGCACCCGTCCCACCTGTGCCACCCAGACGGCGGCGTGCACCTGGCGATCGTTGAAGTCGACGGTGACCTGCAGGGCAGCGCCGTTCGGCCCCCGCGCGCGGCGCAGCGGCAGCAGGCCGGGATCGATGTCGGGCTGGGCATGCTCCTGGTGGCCGTCGGCGTCGATCTGCTGTCGGAAATAGCCGCGCCGGTACAGGAGGCCGACGCCCACGAAGGGGATGGCCGCATCGGATGCCGACTTGCAGTGATCGCCGGCCAGGATGCCGAGGCCGCCCGAGTAGATCTGCAGCGACTCATGGAAGCCGTATTCGGCACAGAAATAGGCAACGGGCCCCGGCAGGGCCCGTTCGGGATCGTCACTGACCTGGCGCTGGTACCACGAGTCGTTGCCGTTGCCCATGTACCGATGGAACTCGTCGAGGAGGCGGCTGGCGTCAACCATGAAGTCCTCGTCGGCGGCCACCTCCTCCCAGCGCGCGGCGTGCATGCCGTTCAGCACCGCAATCGGGTTGCGGTGGCGGGTCCAGGCCGCTGGGTCGAGCCGCGCGAAGAGGGCGCCGGCACGCGGCGTCCAGCTCCACCACAGGTTGTAGGCGAGCTCGTCCAGCCCTTCCAGGCCGCGCGGCAGGTTGAAATCGTGGCCTGGCAGCGTCGGCAAACGCACCGACGCGACCTCGGGGCTGCTCATGGACTTCGGATGCTACCGGATGGCTTCCGCGTGCGGCTGCCTCACGCGACGGCTGCGGCTGGTTGGGCTGCTCGACAGGGCGTATTACCCTATCGGCCCCGTGATGGATGGCTACTCGGTCAAGGATGCGGCGCTGGTCCTCGGAATCCCGGAGCGCCGGGTATGGGAGCTCATCGCGCGTGGCGTGCTTGCCAGCTCCCGCGAGGGTCCGGAAGGCATGCGCGTCTTCCTCCAGCCGCGTTCCACGCCCACGGAGCCGCCAGTTGGTGAACCACGCATCTACCGAGCCGATGAGCCAGAGTCGCAGCCTCGTCCCAATGGCAATGGCGGGTCACACGAGATGAGCCCATTCCGGGAGCTGCTGACCGAGTTCCGCAGCCTGACCGAGCGCTACGGGCAAGCCCTGCTCGCCCTGGGCGAGGCGCGCGGCGAGGTGGCCTCGCTGCGGGGTCGAGTCGAGCTGCTCGAGGCGCGCATGGACCTGCGCCTGCCGGGCGCGCGCACCGCCTCCACGGTGGCGTGGGAGATCCCCGCCTATGCGGCGGAAGAACCGGCCGCAAGCGCCGAAGAGGCCGAGCCGGCCCAGGAGCCGATGGCCGACGAAGCGGACGACGAACTCGCTGAGGTGGTGGAACCGGATTTCCAGGCAGAGGATGTCTCCGCCTCGGCGGCTGTCGCGGAACCGGAGGCCGCCGTCGAGCTCGAAGGCATGGCGGAGCCAGAAACCGCCCGCGAGCCCGAAGCCATGGCGCAGCCAGAGGCCGGTGGTGGGCCGGCGCGGGCGTTGGGCGAACCATCGGCCGATGACGCTCTCAGCAAGCCGTCGGTCTCCCGCCAGCGGCGCGCAGATTCGAGGCGAAAGAAGATCAGGGGCGGGCGAATCGCCCTGGCCGGAATTGCCGAAGCGTTGGCTCGCGCGGACGATCCGACCCTCGCCGAACTGCCGGGCGCCGATGAGGCGGCAAAGGCCTTCGCCGCGCTGCAGCGGGCCATGGCGGATCAGCAGGCCCAGGCCGATACCGCATCTCCCGAACCCGGCGGGACCGAAGCTGAGCCGGCCGAGCTCGAAGCAGCCTCAGCCGCTTCGCAGTCTGCTCAGCCTGAACAGGTTCTGGTCGACCAGGGGGAGCTCCCCGAGGCCGCCCGTGTGGAAAGCGCAGTTCCCGAAGAGGCACTCGCCCATGAGCCGCCTGACGAGCAAGCGGACCAGCCGCTCCAG
>DASSEC010000185.1:0-2215 GCA_035696685.1 Candidatus Limnocylindria bacterium
GGCCGCGGTCCGGGCCGCCGGCGTCCTGCTGGCGGCGGCGCGTCCCGCCGAGGAGGCGGGGTGACCCGCGAGTTCATCGTCTTCGACGATGCGAACAGCGTGGCCACCGCAACCGCCGACCGGATGATCGCCGCTGGCGAGGAGGCCATCGCACGCCATGGGCGGTTCTTTGTCGCGTTGACCGGCGGATCCACGCCACTGATGGTGTGCCCGCTGCTGGTGGTCCCGCCGCGCGTGACCGCCCTCGACTGGTCGAAGGTCGAGTTCTTCTTCGGCGACGAGCGGGCAGTCCCCGCGCGGCACCCGGAGTCGAACTACAACCTGGCACGCATCGCCCTGCTCGACTACCTGCCCGGGCTGCGACCCGGCCAGGTGCACCGCATGATCGGCGAGGCAGCCGACCTCGATGCCGCGTGCCGCGCGTACGAGGCGCTCATCGCCCGGACCGTCGGCGCGCCCCACGGCGCCATCTCGTCCTTCGATCTCATCTGGCTGGGCATGGGGACGGACGGCCACACCGCCTCGCTGTTCGAGGACACGGCCGCCCTGACCGAGCACGGTCGCTGGGTCGTTCCCAACTGGGTGCCGAAGCTCGACGCCTGGCGGATGACGATGACGTATCCGCTCCTCAACGCCGCCCGCGAGGTCAACTTCGTGGTGACCGGCGCCGACAAGGCGGCGGCCGTGGCCGCCGTGCGCGATGGCACGGGCCAGGTGCCGGCGGCGGGCATCGACGCGGCGCGCACCGTCTGGTTCATCGACCGCGCGGCAGCAGGCGAAGCCGAGGCAGCTGCCGCGTCGGATGGCGACGCGTCCAGCCGGGCTGCCGCGGGTTAGGCTTCGGCCATGTCCTGGCTCTTCCTGGTGGCGGCGGCGGTCTGTGGCGCCGGCGCGTACGTGTTCGGCTGGCCGGCCTGGACCAGCTATCGCGATCGCGAAGCGCGGGATGCCAACGCCGAGCGGTACCTCGCCTGGCGCGGCCGCGCCGCATCGCCCGCTGGAGATCAGCGCGAAGGGCCAAGCACCGGCGAACGACGGCGCATCTGGCTGGCGGGGTTGCTCGCGGGCGCCGCCCTCGCGCTGCTGGTCGCTTTCTTCATCGCCGGGTGAGCCGATGCGCGTCGAGCTGCTCTACACGGACGACGATCCCAACTACATGACCGCGCGGCAGCGCCTGGTGGAAGTCCTCACCGAGGACGCCTTCGAGACGCCGATCCAGATGATTGCCGTCAGCAGCCGTGAAGACGCCGAGCTGCTGGGCTTCATCGGCTCACCCAGCATCCGCATCGACGGAGTCGACATCCTGTCGCCGAATGAGGGGCCCGTTGGCCTGCAGCTGCGCCGCTACCCACCAGATGACGACCTGGACGGCGCCGCCACCGAGCCGCTACCCGGGAAGCAGCTGATCCGGCACGCGGTGGAGCGTGCCCGCGGCTGGAGCCATGGGCGGACGGGGTGATCCAGGGACCCCGCCAGCACCGCGGGCGGGGTGGCGTTAGACTCGGCCGACCATGGCACCGCGTCAATGAGCGCCAGCAAGCGACCCAGCACCTCCAGCCTGCGCCGCTTCATCACCTCCCGTCCGTACGTGACGGTCGCCGAGCTTCGGCGCCGGTTCGGCCTCGACGACCCGGACGCCATGACGCGGCTACAGCGCAACGGTACCCAGGCGTGGATCGGGTTGCCTGAGCGCGAAGCCTCGAAGCTGCAGGAGCTCTGGAACCGCGACGAGCTGGGCGTCGAACTGTCCGTGGAGGTTCGCGCCCCGGTGGTGGTGGGTGTGTACCCCATGCGAATCGCGCGCTACGTGATGGAAGCCAACGGGATGAATGGGCACGCGCCGGCGAACGGGCACGGGCGGCCCCAGTTCGCGCCCGCGTACGGCGCCCCGGACCGTTCGCTGCCGGCCGAGGGCGTCGCAGCGTCGGACGGCGACGGGCAGACGTTCTACCGCGCCGAGCAGGCCGGCAACCCGCACTGAGGTGCGGCCGGCCCAGGGGCGGCGCATCGTCGTGGTCGGGCGCGACCTGATGACTGCCACGCGAATCACGAGCGCGGCCGAGGCCGCGGGATACCAGGCGGCTCGCGTCGACGAGCCCTTGCGTCTCCCGAAGCCCGCCGACGTGGACATCGCCTTAGTCGACTGGGATGACCGGAAACCGGGATGGGCGGACACGCTGCTCGGCTGGCGGGCCGGCACCGCTCCGGCGCCGCG
>DASSEC010000186.1:0-9513 GCA_035696685.1 Candidatus Limnocylindria bacterium
GATCCGATACGGACGGTTCTCCCGGATGATCAGCCCCAGCAGTCCACGTCCCCTGGGCAGCGGGCCGATGGCTGCCCGTTGCTCGGCCGTGATGCCACTGGTGATGAACTGCGTGATCTGGCCCTGCTGGTCAACGATGCCGAGGGCCGCATAGCGGGCCTCGACCAGCTCCCGGACCCGGTCGACGATCAGCTGCAGGACCTGGTCGAGGTCCAGCACGCCACTGATGACACGCACCGCGGCGTCGAGCGCCTGGAGCGCAGGCGGCAGCTGGGCATCGCCGGAAGTTTCCTGGGCGGGCGTGGCCACGCCCATAGGCTAGCGTGAAGCCGCAGGCGGCCTGTCCTGCGCTCCGCCGAACGGACCGTCGCGAGGGGCGCAATGGCACTGGTTCATGCAGGGCCCTCCGCCCACGATCGATGCAGGCGCCACGGGCGTGAATGGTTCGCGCCACGGGTGCGCAGCGGCCGAAGGAGGCCAGAAGATGAAGAAGATCCTGGTGGCCTACGACGCCACCGAGCCGGCCGATTCGGCATTGCGGACGGCCATGGACCTTGCCAAGACATTCCACGCCAACGTCGGGGTCGTGAGCGTCGTACCCGTGCATCCGGGCCGAGCTCCGATCGACCCGTGGGATGACCGGGACGTGCACGCCGCGCAGATCGAGCGGGCGCGCCGCATCCTGCTCGAGGAGGGGATCGAGGCGCAGGTCCATTACGCATACGGCGATCCGGCGCCGGCCATCGAGGAAACGGCTGAGAAGAACGGCTACGACACCATCGTGATCGGCAGCCGTGGCCTGGGGCTGCTGGGGCGCGTCTTCCAGGGCAGCGTCTCGGAGCACGTGGCCACGCACGCCAAGAGCACGGTGATCGTGACCCGGTAGCCAGCCGGATTCGTAGCGACCGGCTCCGGGGGGAGCCGGTCGCTTTATCATGTCAGTGAAGAAACCTCAGAGCGTGTCGGTGCCGCAGCTCCAGCGGCGCCATTCCCCGGGCAGCGTCTCGAGGAAGCGGCAGTCCTGGCAGGCCTCGATGTTGACCAGCCCGTGGATGGGGCAGGCCACGACCTGATCGACGACGTCGCGCGTTACGCCGCGACACACGATCCAGCTCTCACTCTCGCGTGGCGTGTCGGCGCGCAGGGACGTCTCCCGGACCGTCACGGAATTCATCTGCCATCCTCCGGACGCGCGCCGGACGGCGTGCGCCGCCACCTGCGATGCTGCGGCCGCCCTGGCGCCCGGAGAAGTGCCGGATGACGGCGCCGCGCCGAGCCAATCGGCCCTATATCGCGCGGTTGGCGACGTCCAAGGCGGCCCGCGTCCAGGCCGTCAGGCGGCGCAGCTGGCGGTCCGTCAGGCGGTCGCAGGCCCAACCCCAATGCAGCGACACCCGGTCGCCCGGAGCCACGCCCCCCAAGGCACCACCGTCGTCCACCCAGCCCGACACCGTTTCGACCTGGGGTGCGCCGATGCGCAGCAGGCCGTCCCGCATCTCCAGCCTGGGTGCCCGGACCATCAGCCGCTCGCCCTCGACCGACAGCACGGTGGCCCATCGGATCCGGCAGGAATCCATGGTGTCGAGCACGGCACCGGCGGCCTCGCCACCCCGCATGAGCCCGGCACGCGGGTAGATCTCGAGCACGTGGAAGGCGTGGATCGGATGCGACCCGCCGCGGACCGCCATGTCCAGCCACGCCCAGTCGGGCTTCTTCACGCGCTTTCGGAAGCGATCGTCCACCGACCGATGGAGTGCCCGCGGGCCCACCCGCGCCGCCAGGCCGCCGCCGAGCCAGTACGACTCCACCACGCGCGGATCGAGAGGATCCGGAACGCTGCCCTGCCCGGCGATGAGCTGCAGGTACGGAAACGCTCCCTCGAAGCCCCGGGCCAGCTCGCGCACCTCGCGGTCGTCGGCTGCCACCCCCGCGTCACGCAGGGAGCGGGCGTCATCGGGCCCGCACAGGCCCAGCCGGTTGGGTGGGTAGGCGTAGCGGGAGAACAGGACCGGACCGGAGGCTGGGGGCATCCCGGCGGCGCCGCTAGGCCGGCTGGCGGGAGAGCCGCCGACGGCTATCGCCACGCAGTGCCAGCCACCCGATGGCACAGGCCCCCAGCAGGCAGAGGCCATAACCGATCGCCACGCCGGGGGCAGGGGCCTGCCCGTTGCCGACCAGCTGGAGGCCTGCCGTCAAGGGCGCGCCCAGCGTGAGGACTGCGGTGACCGCCGTGGCCGGAGCGCGCTGGAGCGCGGCGTACCAGGTGGCCACATAGCCGCTCAGCAGTCCTCCGGTGACGAGGACCCAGCCCCACTGCGCCGGCGCCAGGCTGCCGAGGCCGGCCAATCCACCGGTGAACGCCAGGACGACGACCAGGACCACGAGGCCGATCCCCATCCGCGCGGTGGCGGCCACGGCCGACGGGGTGCCGGCCAGGACGCGCTTGGCAACGATCACCTCCACCGCCCACAGGCCGGTCGCCAGCGCGATGAAGGTCTCGCCGGTGCCCCAGCCAACGCCAACGGGGCTCTGAATGAGGAGCTGGCTGACGACCAGGACGCCCAGGGCTCCGATCTGGAGCGCGCCGAGCCGCTCCCGCAGGAACACGACCGCCAGCACCGCCACCCAGGCGAACAGCGTCTTGTGGATGACGGCTGCCGCGGGCGCCGTGGCCTGCGCGAGGCCCGAGAAGAAGAGCATGAATGGCACGCTGCCGCCGATCACGCCCAGCGTCACGAGTCCTCCCGCGCCACGCAGCGTGGGTCGCCAGCTGCTCCGCACGGTGGCCACCGCCAGTGCGGCCAGGACGATCGCAGCGACCCCGTTCTTCAGCGTCGTGAACAGGATCGGGTCGTCGAAGGCGCGCACGGCGCTGGCGTTGACGAACACGGAGATGCCGCTGATCACGGCCGTGGCAGCGGCCAGTGCCAACCCCAGCCTGGCATCGGTTCGCGGGTGGTCCGGCGTGGAGCTGCGGATCATGGGTGCTCTCCCTTCCTTGGTTTGGTTCATGAGTCGGCCTCGGTGGTCGCCAGGTGGAGCGCCGCGGCCATGTCCTTGGCGGCCTGGGGCTGCAGGATGCGTATCAGCAGGCCGGCGGCGAGGATTGCCCAGTCGCCCGCCCGGGCCTCCGGTACGGCCAGGACGGAAACGTTGCGCTGCTTCCCGTTGGCGTCCACCGTGGCGATGGCGCCGTCGACAGCGATGATGCGAACCGGTTCAGTCAGGCACATGCGACGGCTTCGCTTCGTGCACCAGGGCGCGCACCCAGTGGTTGACGCGTGCCGCGCAGTCCGGCACGGCCTCTTGCACGGAGGGGGACAGCGGCGCGCCCAGCGTGTAATCGGCCGCCGCCACGCCCAGGAATCGCCCATCCGGCATGCCGCCCGGCAGCCGCTCCACGATCCCCAATGTGACCGGCAACGGCAGCGCATGGGACGAGGCGGGGCTGATGCCACGGTCGTACGCCTCGCTCAGGGCGGAGAGCGGCAGGTCGATCACCGTACCCGCCGGCGGGCCCTCTACCGCGTCCAGCACGATGACCGCGCCGTCGATAGCGTGCAGGTCGTCCGGCATCAGCTGTCCGACGGGCCGGATCTCGACCATCGCGCGGGTGGTCGCCGGGAGTGCGTCCAGCACCGCCAGAGCGAGGGCGTCGTCGCCGCGCATCGGCTCCCCGCAGGCAAGCAGGACCACGTGGCGCATCGGCTACGCCCCTTCCACGCGCAGGTCCAGGAAGTGGGTCGCGCAGCTGATGCACGGGTCGTAGCTGCGGATCAGCTGCTCCAGCCGATGCGTCGCCTCCGCGTGTGGCAGCTCCAGCACGCTCGGCGCGAACAGCCGCAGGTCATGCTCGATGGCGGCCTGGTTCTGGCTGGTGGGCGGCACGATCTGGGCGCGTTGTACGAGGCCGTCGTCACCGACCTCGTAGCGGTGGAAGAGCAGGCCGCGTGGCGCCTCGGTAGCCCAGGCCGCGACCCCGGCGCGTGGCTCCCACGGTGCGAGGTGCACGGCGGGTTCGGAATACACCTCGACGATGTCGGCCGCCTCGGCCAGGGCGTGCAGCAGCTCAACCGACCGCGCCACGATGCTGCGGAAGACGTTCGTGGCCAGCTCCCCGCCCAGCGCGGTGGCACGGAGGGCGTCGGCGGCCAGCGGATGCAGCGTGTCGCCGGCCAGCGCCACACGGGCGCTGGGGCCCAGCAGGTATGGCGCCCCATCGTGGCTCACCGCCTGGAGGGCGTTCGACCAGGGGACCTGGCGCTCCTCGAAGGCATCGGGCCAGGCCGGCGGATCGATGTCCAGGCCGTCGGACGAGACGATGCGCCCGTCGTTCATGGGGTATTCATCGGGATGGCGGAGGGCGACAAGTCGCGCCTCGCGGGTGTATGTCGGCGGCTCGAGACTGGCCGCCCAGCGCACAGTCTCCTGCGCGTCCGCGATCGCCTCGGGCAGGGCCTGGCGCAGCTCGTCCAGCTCGCCGCGTCGTGGCGCCCGCGAGAAGCCGCCCACCCGGACGCTGACCGGGTGAATCGGCCGGCCGCCCAGGATGGCCACGATCCGGTTCCCCAGCCGCTTCAGGCGCAGCCCGCGCTGGACCACGTCGGGGTGATCGCCGGCCAGCTCCACGGCGCTGGGGTAGCCAAGGAAGTCGGGCGCGTGGAGCAGGTAGATGTGCAGGGCGTGGCTCTCGATCCACTCGCCACAGTAGAAGAGGCGGCGGAGGCGGCGGACCTCGGGGTCCAGCGCCACGTCGAAGAGGCGCTCGAAGGCGTGCACCGCCGACATCTGGTAGGCGACCGGGCAGATGCCGCAGATGCGCGCCACGATGTCGATCACCTCGTCCGGGGTGCGGCCCACCACCAGGCGCTCGAAATAGCGCGGCGCCTCGAAGATCTCCAGGCGTGCCTGCGTCACTTCGCCGCCGCTGACCGTCAACGACAGGCGGCCCTCCCCCTCGACGCGGGTCAGCTGTCGAACCGAGAAGTCGACCTCACCCGACTCATGCATCGGCGCCACTCCCTGCCGCGTCTGGTTCGGCGGCGTTCCCATGAGCGTGGCGAACGGCCCGCTCTGCCGGATCGCGGAACGGCGTGCTCCACGCGTTGAAGCCGGCGAAGAGGCGATCCACCTGGACCTGCGGCAGCTCCTTGCCCAGCCAGCCGTGGAGGCTCGGCACGTTGGCCTGCTCGCGCGGACCGAAGCACGCATAGCAGGCGCGGCCGTAGGCGGGGCAGATCGCCCCGCAGCCGGTCTGCGTCAGCGGCCCGAGGCAGGGCTGGCCACCGGCGACCAGGACGCACACGTTGCCGCGCCGCTTGCATTCCAGGCACACCGACTCGCCATCCAGCTGTGGCCGGCGACCGATGCGCAACGCGGTCAGCAGCTCGAGCAGCTGCCGAGGATCGATGGGGCAGCCGCGCAGCTCGGCGTCCACCTGGACGTGCTCCGCGACCGGCGTGCTGGTGGCCAGCGAGGCCACGTAGTCGGGGGTGGGGTAGACCGCGGCCCGCCAGGCCGGCTCATCGGCCCAGTTGCGCAGGGCCTGGATGCCGCCGGCGTTGGCGCATGCGCCGATGGTGACCAGCAGGCGCGTCTGGCCGCGCAGATGCACGATCTCCTCGAGCTGCTCCGGCGTGCTGACCGACCCCTCCACCAGCAGCACGTCGTACGGTCCGGACGATCGGCGCGAGGTCGCCTCCGGGAACTCGATCAGCTCGAACCGCTCGGTAAGCGGGAGCAGCTGCTCCTCCAGGTCGAGCAAGGTGAGCTGGCAGCCGTCGCACGAAGCGAGCTTGACCACGCCGACGCGCGGCCTGGGGGTGATCTCCGCCTCCATCAGACCCCCTCCCGCCCGAAGAGATCGCCGAGCTCGGCGACGGCGAACACCGGGCCGTCTCGGCACACGAAGAACGGGCCGATCTGGCAGTGGCCGCAGATGCCGATGCCGCAGTCCATGTGGCGCTCCATGGAGACGAAGATCCGTCGCCGGGTGATGCCCGCCGTGCGCAGCGCGGAAACGGTGGCCTGCATCATCCGCTCGGGTCCGCAGACGAAGGCCACGGCATCGCGACCATGCCAATCTCGCCGATCCAGCACCTGGGTCACGACGCCCACCTGTCCAAGCCACTCCGGGCCGGCACGGTCGACGATCTGCGCGACCTCGACGCCGGCATTGGCCCAGGCGTCGAGCTCCTTCAGGTAGAGCCGATCCCCGGGCGTGCGCGCGCCGTACGCGAGTAGGACCTGGCCGAAACGGTCGCGCTGCGCCAGCACGGCATCGATCGTCGGGCGCAGCGGCGCCAGGCCGATGCCCCCGGCCACAATGACCACGTCGCGTCCGAGCGCCCGGTCGATCGGCCAGCCGCGGCCGAGCGGCCCGCGCAGCCCGACCTGCGCCCCCGGCTCCAGCGACGTGAAGGCCTGCGTGGCGGCGCCAGCGGCTCGCACGGTCAGCCACAGCGCCCCGTCGGCCACGCGGGAGATGGAGATCGGCACCGGGGAGAAACCGGGCTGGTCGACCATCACGAACTGCCCGGGGCTGGCCTGCAGCAGGGCCGCGTCGCGTGGCTCGATCCAGAGCATGAAGGTGTCGGCCGTCTCCGGCGCCACGGCCCGGACGGTGGCCACTGACGAGTCGGCCCGAAGTGGCGCCGGTTGGCTGACCGCCGGCGAGTAGCTGACCATGGGCAGCGGGGATAGCCCGTCCAACATCGCCCCTCGGATTGGGGCGGGGGTCGGGGGCGCGGCCGGCTCCTCGTAGGGCGGGGCGATGGCGGCCAGCTCCTCGCGGACGTCGATCCCCACCGGGCACCAGGCGATGCAGCGGCCGCAGCCGACGCAGCCTGACGTTCCGAACTGCTCGTGCCAGGTCGCGAACTTGTGCGTCAGCCACTGGCGGTAGCGGTCCTGCCGGCGAGGCCGGAAGTTGCCGCCGGCCACCCGCGCGAAGTCACCGTTGAAGCAGGAGTCCCAGCGTCGCTCCGTGTGGTTGATGGCGCCATCGAGGTCGGACACGTTGCCCACGCTGGTGCAGAAGCAGGTTGGGCAGACCATGGTGCAGTTGGCGCACGCCAGGCAGCGATCGGCCACCTCCATCCAGCGCGGATTGTCGAGCCGGTCCATGAGCCGGGCGGGCAGGCCCTCTGCGGCGACGCCCTGGTCGGCCATGCTCGCCCGACAGGCAGCGACGCCATCGGCCACCGAAGCCTGCTGCGCCTCGTCGGCCTTGCCCGGCGCCAGCTTGCCCAGCAGGCGCTCTCCCTCCTGGCTGCCCGCCTTGATGACGAACCCGTCGTCCAGCTCGGTGAGCGCCAGGTCATAGCCATCGGTCACTTCCGGCCCGGTGCCCATGGAGGTGCAGAAGCAGGTGCTGACCGCCCGGGTGCATTGCATGGCGACCACCAGGGCATTGGCGCGTCGCGCCCGGAAGTCGTCGTCCGCAAATGGGCCGGCCGCCAGCACCCGGTCCTGGACGAGCAGCGCCGCGATCTCGCAGGCGCGCACGCCCAGGAACGCCAGCCGGCGCGGCTCCGGGGTGGCTGTCTCGAATTCCACCTTCACGCCGTCTCGGGTGGCGGTGCCCAGGGGGACGCGAGGCGGCTGGGTGAAGCGCTTCCACCCCTGCGGTCCGACCGTGAAGTTGAACTGCCGGGGGCTGTCGACCTGGCGGAGCCGATAGCGGCCGGGAGCCTGCTCGTCGGTCCAGCCCACGGGCAGGTCTGCCGCCGAGCGGATCTCGTCGTAGACGATCGCGCCGTCGCGCGCCATGGGCCCGATGACCGTGCGCCCGTCGTCGTGCAGCAGGTCCAGCAGCCGATCCAGCTCCCCGCGCGGGAGGAATGCGGGCGATGACGCGGCCGCGATCACCATGGCACGTGCTCGGCCTGCTGCGTGTAGAGGTCGAGCAGCTGGTGGCGCGTGGCGCCCAGGCGGCGGGCGACCGCTTCGAGGATGCGCGGGTAGACCGTCGCCGCCAACGGCGGGTCCTCGCGCAGCACCCGGCGAAGCGCCGGCACGTCGAATTCGAGCAGCCCCGTGGGTTCCACGGCGACGGCCGTGGACGTGGCGCGGTACGGGGCGACCAACGCGGACCAGCCAACGAGGTCGCCGGGTTCCACGGTCAGGATGGTGATCGCGCCGCGCTCCGGGACGAGCAGGCGGAGCGCCACGCGCCCGGAGCTGACGATGCCGAACGGATGCGTGTCATCGCCCTCGCGCATGAGCACGTCGCCGGTGGCGTACGTCCGCGTGGAGGCGCAGTCCGCCAGGCGGGTCAACGCGTGCGGGGAGAGGCCGGCGCCGAACCAGCCGGTGCCCAGCTCGGTGGCCACGGAGCGCTCGATGCTCATGGAGCGATGGTAGCGCCGGGTTCAAGGCGTCTCGGAGGGCCGTTGGCACCGCGCTGGCGGGCCATCCGGACCGGCCCGCTGGTGCCTGCGCGATCAGGCGTCCAGGTGGTATCGGCTCCTGGCCAGGTGGTGGAGCTCGTCCCGGAAATCGGGATGGGCGATGCCGATCAGCGCATGGGCTCGCTCGCGGACGCTGCGACCGAACAGCTCGGCGATCCCGTACTCGGTGACCACGGTCCGCACGTGGGCCCGGCTGGTGACGACGCCCGCGCCCTCAGGCAGGACGGCGCAGATGCGGGACACGCGGCCGCCGTCAGCGGTGGAGGGCATGGCGATGATGGCCCGGCCCTCGGGGGCCAGGGCGGCGCCGCGCATGAAGTCCATCTGGCCACCGACGCCGGAGTAGAACCGCGTCCCGATCGAATCGGCTGACACCTGCCCGGTGAGGTCGACGGAGATGGCGGAGTTGATGGCCACCATCCGCCGGAAGCGGCGAATGACCGACGTGTCGTTGGTGTAGTCGACCGGCCGCATCTCGACCATGGGGTTGTCGTTCACGAAGTCGTACAGCCGCCGGCTGCCCATCATGAAGGTCGATACGATCTTGCCGCGGTTGATCTCCTTGGCAGCGCCGGTCAACGCCCCGGCCTCGACCAGGTCGAGCACGACGTCGGTGAACATCTCCGTGTGCGCGCCAAGGTCCCGCTTGTCGCGGAGCGCCAGGCCCACGGCGCCCGGGATGGAGCCGATGCCCATCTGGATCGTGGCGCCATCCGGTACCAGCTCGGCCACGAACTCGCCGATGCGCCGCTCCACGTCGCCGATGGGCGGCTCGATGTGCTCGAACGGTGGCTGGTCGACCTCGACCGCCAGGTCGATCTGCGAGATGTGGACGAAGCTGTCGCCCAGCGTGCGTGGCACCGCCGAGTTCAGCTGCGCGATGACGGTCTTTGCCGAGCGGATCGCGGCCAGCGCCGCGTCGATCGACGTGCCCAGCGAGCAGAAGCCGTGCGGATCGGGGCGCGTCACGTTGATCAGCGCCACGTCAAGTGGCAGGACGCGGGTGAGGAACAGCTCGGGCACGTCCGAGAGGAAGACCGGGACGTAGTCGGCCCGTCCCTCGTTGACCGCCTGCCGCGCGTTGGGCCCGATGAACAGCGCC
>DASSEC010000187.1:0-9475 GCA_035696685.1 Candidatus Limnocylindria bacterium
GGCCAGCTCACCGCCGCCGGGGAGGCGCGCCATCTCCAGGAAGGCGGTCACGACCCCGTCCAGGACCCGCGTCTCCGGCAGGCGAGTGGCGAGGCGCAGCAGCGCCAGGTCCAGGGGCGTGTCCACGTCGAACCGCGACCAGCGCTCCGCGGATAAGTCGCGCGACCGGAAGCCGACGCTCTCCAGGCAGCGGACCGCGGCGTTGTCGGTGGAGCATTCGGCCAGCGCCTCCAGCGCGGCGTCGAGGTCGCCGGCGACGACGAACGCGTCGGCGCTGAACCGATTGTTGGCGACCACCTCGCCCTCTACCGGAGACAGCAGCGCGTCCAGGCCGCCGTCGCCGAGCAGGGCCAGCGCTCCCGCGCCGGCATAGCCGAGCGCGTCCAGCGGCCGGGAGCCGGACTCTGCCTCACGCCGCCCGGCTCGTGCGGCAGAGGCGAACCACCTGCCCCAATGAAACCCGCCCGATGGCGGGTCTGACGAGAGCCGCGCCACCGCCGCGCCCGATGCGCCGATCCGCCGGGAAAGCTCGGTGCTCAGGAGGCGCTGGCCCGTTGCCGCAACGGCCGCGTAGCCGCCAAATGGAGCTTCGTCGGCGCTGGGATCCACGACCAGGACCAGCGGCGCGGGGCGCTCAGGCATTCGTCATGTACTCACTCCACCCCAGACCGCCCCAGTGCGAACCGGTGTCATTGACACAGGCTAGGGGCTGCTGTTCACTCGCGCGCTGTCGGACGGCGTGCCCGCATCGCTCACCACGCCGCGCAAACCGCCGAACACCGTCCAGGGGTCGGCACGCCGACCGCCTCGGCCAGGTCATGCAGGCTGCGCTTGTCGTGCGTCCATGCCAGCTGATCCCAGGGCGGCGTGGTCAACCGGTACAGGCCCGCCAGCTCCTGTGGTGCCGGGCAATGAAGGCCACCACGTCGTTCGAGCTGGGGATGAGCACCCAGCCGCGCAAGCCCTCGCCCTGGGCCAGCCTGCGCAGCAGGGCCAATCGTTTCTCGTTACCGCGCAGCGGCCAGGGACGGGGGCGATTCGCGTAACGAGATGCGGCCGCCAACGGATGGTCGTCCCCTGGGTGGTGATGTCGAATCCGCCATCTTCGCCACCGACGATCCGCTGCCCGGCGTGGTGGCCCTGGGCCAGCTCCAGCTGACAGCGCTGCGCGGCGCGGCCGGGCGGCTGCGACCCGCAATCCGAGCCGCCACACCTGCCTCAGGCTCCGTCGATCAGGGCATGGACCTGCTCGAGGTGCATGAGGTCGTGAACGCCGACGAACAGGAGCCACGCGCCGCAGGTCAGGAAGCCGACCAGCGGGTGGTCTAGCGGGCACGGCTGCGTCTCGTGGCCGGCGATCGCCGAGGCGGACAGCGCCATGGAGCGGCGGGACTTGGCGAGGTACGTCGCCAGGAGCTCGCGCGACGCGTCCGCGGGCCCCGGGATGCCGGGCTGGACCAACGGCTCGTCCGCCGGCCACTCACCGCGGGCCGCCATGGCGGCGGCGCTGACCAGCCAGCGACGCGCGGCGGTAGTGTGGGCAAAGGCCTGGGCCACGTTCCAGTCCTCCTCGCCGCCCGGTGCCCGCAGCACCTCCTCGGTGCAGGCGGCCAGCGCATCGGCCAGGGCATCGGCAACGGCCTCCTGCTCGGCCAGCACGCGCTCGGCGCTCCCGGGGCCGGCCCGCGCGGAAAGCTCACGGCGGAATGCGGCGTTGGATTCCAGGCGGCCCTCCAGCGTTCGCCAGACGGCAACCGTGTCCGGTGCGCGTTGCTGTACGGCCTCCAGCCAGGCGGGCGGAGGCATCGGCTTCAGAGGCGCTCGAAGCGCTCGACCGGCAAGACGAAGACGGTGGCCCCGCCGACCTCCACCTCGACCGGGTAGGGCATGTAGAACTCGCCCGGCTCCATGATCGGGGGCATCGGGTTCACGAACTGGCGCCGCGCGTGGCAGTTCGCGCTGATCAGCTCCAGCACGCTGTCGACCTGGTCGTCCTCGACGCCCACCAGGATGGTGGCGTTGCCCTGCTTGAGGAAGCCACCCGATGAGTGCAGCCGCGTGGCGCGGAACTCGCGCTCGAGCAGCGCGTCCACCAGATTGGCGGCGTCCTCGTTGTGCACGATGGCGGTGACGAGCTTCACGGGTCCTGGCTCATGGCGGGCTGAGCCCGATTATGCCGCAGGGGAGCGACCGGGGGCCACCCATCCTTCTACGGTGCAAGGTTCGCCGCGCCGGGCTACGGCGTCGCGCGCGGGAGATCGGGATGGACCATCCAGACGTTGGGCTCCCAGTACGAGCCGAGATCGGCGTCGCGGTCGATCCGGACGGTGGCCAGGCCTTCGGGGAACACGTAGTCGCCGCTCTCCGGGTAGGGCATCCCCGTCCACTGCTCCCATTCGGCCACTGTCCCGCTGATGTGGAGCGACTCGGGCAGCGCCGTGGCGACGCGCGCTCCCAGCCGCTCGTGCACACGCATCCATGGATCCAGCAGCTGGCCGTCGTCGCGCCGCCAGGTGACGTACCGCTCGATGGGCGTGAGCGGATAGCGCTCCTTCCACGAGGGACGCACCGGGGCCACGAAACGCGTCAGCCCATGCCGTTGCGCGATCTCGCGCATCCCGTCCAGCAGCTGGATTGCCAGGCCGCGTCGCCGCGATGACCGCGGCGACTCGGCAGCGAGTGCGCAAAGCGTGTCCACGTCCCGGTTGGCTCGAACGTCCTCGAAGACCTGGACGATGGCCGCGTCGAACGACCCCGGAAGGTGCGCATCCGTACCATCCCAGCGAAGCGGACCGGTGTGGCCCTCGGCCACCACCTCGTCAATTGCCTCGTCGTAGAGGATGAACTGGTAGGTGGGCAGCTCCTCGTCCAGGAGTCCCCACCACTGGTTCACAACGTCGCCGTGCAGGTTGTACTCGGGCCAGACCTGGTCCGAGGCGATCCCGCGATCCCAGAGATCCGGTCGCTCGGCTGCGGTGTGCATCGCCAGCGGCGGACGCTCGTCGGTCACGGCGCCCGTGCGATGAGCGGCTCGACCAGCTGCTGGATGAGCCGATCGGTGGCCTCCACCGAGCCGGAACCGTCAACCACGCGGAAGCGCTCCGGCTCGCCCGCTGCCAGGTCCAGGTACGCCTGCCGGACGATCTCGAAGAAAGCGACGCCCTCCGTGTCCTCGAACCGGTTCCACTCGCCGGCGCGCTTGCGCCCGAGTCCCACCTCCACCGGCACGTCGATCAGGATGGTGAGGTCGGGCAGCAGGCCGTAGGTAGCGAATGCCTGCAGCTGTCGCAGCTCGGCAGGGTCGTTGCCATAGCCGGCGCCCTGGTAGGCCAGTGACGAGTCCAGGTACCGGGCGCTGATCACGTGCTCGCCCCGCTCGAGCGCGGGCAGGATCACACGCGCGGTGTGCTGGGCGCGCGACGCGGCGTACAGCAGCGCATCGGCCCGCGGGTCGAGGTCGTCGGACACGTCGCGCAGGTGCAGCACCAGGCGGCGCACCTCGTCGCCCAGCGGTGTGCCGCCGGGCTCGCGCGTGACGAGCGCCGGCTCGCCGCGGGAGCGCAGCCACTCCCCGAGATGCCGCGCGGCGGTGGTCTTGCCGCTGCCCTCCGATCCTTCCAGGGTGATGAACCGGGCGCGCCGGTTCAGCGCCACGCGCGCCCCTCGTCGGGGAGCAGCTCCACCCGTCGGTTCGGCTCGCTGCCGCGGGAGCGCGACATGATGTTGTTGCGCTCCGCCATCTGGTGCTGCAGGCGCCGGATGTAGGCGTTCTGCGGGTCCAGCTCCATCGGCCTCCCGGAGGCCTGCACCAGACCGATGGCCTCGGCCGTCTCGCGCAGTGCCGCCTCGGACGGATCGGCCTCCAGGTCGAACAGGCTGGCGAGCAGGTTCTCCATCTGCAGCATGGTGTTCGTCTTCAGGACGTAGATGGGGATCCCATTCGCCTCGGCGTCGCGCAGCGCCGACGGCTTGCGGCGGTAGTAGTTGCGCAGCGTCACGACCGCATCGGCCTCGTCCAGCTCGCGGGCGGAGGTGACGGGCACGCCCAGCTCGCGCACCGCCTGCTCCAGACGCTTGCGGCTGACGCCGAAGGCGAACAGGTTCAGGGGCCGATGGTTGCGATTGGCCGAGCGCGGCCGGCTGGCGCCGACCGGCTGCTCGATGAGTGCCTGCTCACTGGTCGAGGTGTCCCGGAACGCCTGCTCGAGTGAGCGGCGCGGATCCGACGACTCGGCCGGCTCGAACCGGTCGCCGGAGAGGCGCTCACCCGGCAGGGTGCGGTGATTGCGGCCCTGGCCGCCCCGACCCGGCAGCGGGCGGAGCCCGGTCCCGTAGGTCCCACCGGCCCCGCGGCCGCCCCGGCCGAAGGAACCGAAGCCGCCGGTTGGCTCGAGGGTGGCGAAGGCCGGGTTGCCGGCCGCCGTCTCGCTGATCCGGTAGTCGTACTTCGTCTGCGCCCGGACCTCGCCGCCGTCGTCGCGCCAGCGCGCCTCCGGCGGGACCATGTGGCCCCGCAGGATGGCGTCCACCGTCTCGGACACGTTGCGGTGCAGGATCACGCTGTCGCGCTCGACGATCTCCACCACCACGTCGAAGGTCGGCGGCGCCTTGCGCTCGAGCACCGTCTTCTGCGTGCCGCGGCGGCGCGCCTCCTCGTCGCCCAGCGTCACGGTCTGGATGCCGCCGACGAGGTCGGACAGGGTGGGGTTCAGCATCAGGTTGTCGAGCGTGTTGCCATGCGCCGTGCCGACCAGCTGCACGCCGCGCTCGGCAATCGTGCGGGCAGCGCCCGCCTCGAGCTCGGTGCCGATCTCGTCGATGACGATGACCTCCGGCATGTGGTTCTCGACCGCCTCGATCATCACGCCGTGCTGGTCGGTGGGGGTGCGCACCTGCATCCGCCGCGCGTCGCCGATGCCCGGGTGCGGGATGTCGCCGTCGCCCGCAATCTCGTTGCTGGTGTCGACCACGATCACGCGCTTGCCCAGGTCATCGGCCAGGACGCGCGCGACCTCGCGCAGCATGGTCGTCTTGCCCACGCCCGGACGGCCCAGCAGCAGCACGCTCTGCCCGCCCTCGACGATGTCGCGGATGATGTCGATGGTCCCGAACACCGCTCGGCCTATGCGACAGGTCAGCCCCACCACCTTTCCGGCCCGATTGCGGATGGCGCTGATCCGATGCAGCGTCCGCTCGATGCCGGCGCGGTTGTCGTCGCCGAAGGCGCCGATATGGTCGATGACGTGGGCGATGTCCGACTCGGCCACCTCGCGCTCCAGCAGCAGCTCCTCGCCGTGCGTGAAGCGCGCCTCCGGCCGCCGCCCGAGGTCCATCACGATCTCCAGCAGGTCGGCGCGGTTGGCGACGGTGCGCACGCGCTCGACGATCTCGGCGGGCAGCGCCTCCAGCAGCGCATCGAGGTCGTCCGTCGTCTCCTGCCGCGCCAGGCGTGTGCCCCTTGCCTCCATCGCTCGTCCCCTCGCGTCCTGGCCTTCCCCGCTCATATCGCCGGCACCAGGGCCGGCTGGCGCACCCGCGCCCGCACGTCCCGGACGAGCAGCGTGACGCGGCCGATCGGCTCGAAGCCGGTCGCACCCGCACTCCGCATGCCCGCCGACTCGTATGTTCGCACCGGCGACAGGATGCCCGCTGCCAGCGCGTCACCGCCCATGGCGTCCAGCACCGCGCCCAGGAACCCGGCACCGTCGGTGCCGTCGCGGACCAGGAAGCGCAGGTAGTGCGGACCCTCGCGGCAGCTCCCGTGCTGGGCGAAGCCGCCGGCCCGCTGCTCGTGGGGCATGAACCACGCGTCCACGCTGGAGAAGTGCAGCAGCGGGTTGAGGCTGCTGCGGGGCACCACGCCCTCGTGGCCGGCCGCCTCCCAGTCGTCCGCGTCGTAGTCCTCGATGCGGGCGATGGCCGGCGGCGTGGCATGCGACCACAGGTCGAACAGGTGCCACGCGTCGGGCGCGCCGGCATGCTGCAGCGGGACCCGCTGCTTCGGCGTGACCGCCTCGGCGCGCCCGCGCCCATCGCGGGACAGCACACCGCGCAGCCACGAGCGCGCCGCGCTCACCTGCTCACCGGGCCGGTAGAGGATCTCCTCCTGCGCGTAGGCCATGAAGCCCAGCTGGCCGAACAGCTCCAGGTTCTCCCGGACGTCACTGCAGGCTGCGTGGAAGCGGGCCACGCTGCGGCTCTCGCCCTCGTCGATCAACGCGCGCAGCAGGGCGTAGCGGATCTCGGTGGCCATCGGCCCGTCCGCCGCGTCGAGCTCGATGATCGCCCAGTCCTCGCGCCGCGGCTCCTCGATGGCGCGGCACGAGCCGACGAGCTCACCGTCGGCCTCGGCTACCAAATGCAGTGAGGCCTGGCGCAGCGGCAGCCAGGACGGGATCAGCGCGGACAGGCTGATGCGCGGCAGCGTGGCCGAGGGCGCGGGCACGCCCAGCGAGCGTCGGTAGCTGTCATCGGAATCGTGGACGCGCCGGGAGAGCTCGGCGAGGGACTGCCGGTCAGTGATGCGGGCGGTCCGGACGGCGCCCTCGGTGGCGGTCAAGCGCCGATGAGCTCCACCAGCAGCCGATGCAGCCGCCGGTCACCGGTCAGCTCGGGGTGGAAGGCGGTCGCCAGCACGTGGCCCTGTCGCACTGCAATGGGCCGGCCCCCGTGGTCGCGGGCCAGGATCTCCACCTCCGGCCCCGCGTCGGTCACGACCGGCGCGCGGATGAACACCCCGTGGAGTGGCTTGTCGCCGAGGGCGGGGATGTCGACCTCGGCCTCGTAGGAGTCCAGCTGCCGGCCATACGCGTTGCGCTCCACCGCCACGTCCAGCAGGCCCAGGATCGGCGGGTCTCCGTCGGTCAGCCGGTCGGCCAGCAGGATCATCCCTGCGCAGGTACCGAGCATCGGCGCCCCGCGGCGAGCCATGGCCAGGATCGGCTCGCGCAGCCCGTAGCGGTCGATCAGCCGCCGCATGGTGGTCGACTCGCCGCCCGGCAGCACCAGCGCATCCAGGCCCTCGAGGTCAGCCGGGAGCCGGACGAGGACCGGCTCACCGCCAACGTCGCGGATCGCCTCGACGTGCTCGCGCACGGCGCCCTGCAGCGCCAGCACGCCGACCCGTGGCGGGCGCGGCGGAATGGTGGCGGGCTCATGCGGCGCGGACGGTGCCGGCTGCGCCATGGGTGCTATGTCGCTACCAGCCGCGAACGGCCAGGCGCTCCTCGGACGGGATCTCATTGAGGTCCAGTCCGCGCATGGGCTCGCCCAGGCCGGCGCTGACCTCGGCCAGGATCTGCGGATTGTCGTAATGGGTGGTGGCCATCACGATCGCTCGCGCCACGCGCTCGGGGTCCTCCGCCTTGAAGATCCCGGAACCGACGAACACGGCCTGCGCGCCGAGCTGCCGCATCAGGCTGGCATCCGCCGGGGTCGCCACGCCGCCGGCCGAGAAGTTCGGCACCGGCAGCTCGCCCAGCTGAGCGGTCTGCTTCACGACGTCCAGGGGCGCGCGCAGCTCCTTGGCGGCCGCGAACAGCTCGTCATCCCGCATGCCGGACAGCTCGCGGATGCCCTTCATGACGGCGCGCATGTGACGCACCGCCTCGACGATGTTGCCCGTCCCCGCCTCGCCCTTGGTCCGAATCATGGCCGCGCCCTCGCCGATGCGCCGCAGCGCCTCACCCAGGTCGCGGCAGCCGCACACGAACGGCACCTCGAACTGGTGCTTGTCGACGTGGTGCTCCTCGTCCGCCGGCGTCAGCACCTCGGACTCGTCGATGAAATCGACCTCCAGCGCCTGGAGGATCTGCGCCTCGGCGATGTGGCCGATGCGGCATTTGGCCATGACCGGGATGCTGACCGCGGCCTTGATCTCCGTGATCAGCTTCGGGTCGCTCATGCGCGCCACGCCGCCGTACTTGCGGATGTCCGACGGCACCCGCTCGAGCGCCATTACGGCAACGGCGCCGGCCTCCTCGGCAATCTTGGCCTGGTCGGCCGTGACAACGTCCATGATCACGCCGCCCGACAGCATGCGGGCCAGGCCGACCTTGGTGGTCCAGGTAGAGCGTTCGACGGTGGTCATATGTGTGCCGATTCTACTCTGAGGCCGGCCAATTGCCGATGGCTGGCCTGGTTCCGGACCCGCAACGGCACCTCAGGGCAGCGAGGCGGTGACCATCATCCGCGGCACGACCCCGAACAGGCGGCGGTGCGTCAGGGTCAGGCCGCGCCGCAGGAGTGGAATCAGGTCCCGCGCAACGTAGATCGGCGGAGCTCCCGGGCGATCGCTGACCGGCACCAGGCGGGCCAGCGCGCCGACGTCCGCGGCATCGAGCCATGTCAGCTCGGTGTCATCCACTCGTGGATACCCCGCCCAGCCGAGCTGCATGACCAGGACCCGGCCGTCACGCCACGCCTGGTCGATCATCCGGCGGGCGGGCTTTGTGATTTCGAGCATCAACTGCCTCCGCAAGGCACGGCTCGGGCCGCGATGGCTTGCCACGTGGCCGCGATGCATCCCGCATGCCACCGAATCGCCACGAACCGGGGCGTGCCCGGAGGCGCACGCTCGGGTTGGGCTATGATCGGCCCCCTGGAGGGCCTGGCTTGATCAACGCACCGGTGCTGGTGCTCAACCAGAATTACGAGCCGCTCAACGTCTGCGATATCAGGCGCGCCTTCCGGCTGCTCGGCGCCGAGAAGGCAGAGCTGCTCGAGCGGAATCACCAGGTCATCCATACGCCGACGCTGGTCATCGCCGCGCCGTCGGTCATTCGGCTGCAATACCACGTCAAGCGCCCCCGGCCGCGCGTGAAGCTGAGCCGGCGCGAGGTGTTCGCCCGCGATCGGCACACGTGCCAGTACTGCGGCACGACCAGCCGCGACCTGACCATCGACCACGTCGTGCCCAAGCACCGCGGTGGACGCCACGAGTGGGAGAACCTGGTCGCCGCCTGCCGGACCTGCAACCACCGCAAGGGGAGCAAGACCCTGGTCGAGGCGCGGATGCACCTGCTGCGTGAGCCTCGCGCCCCGCGCGCCGACGTCCGCTACCTGTACGGCTCCTACCTGGCCGATGAGCGCAACGGCGCCTGGCGCAGCTACCTTTTCCTGGCTCCCGAGCGAGCCGGCTGACGCCGCCTCGGCCAGCGGCCATGGCCGAACCGATGCGTGACGGCGCTCCCCTGACCATCCGCCTGCCGGCGACCGTGCACGAGACCCTTGCGCGCCTTGCCGGCGCCGGTCATGAAGCCGCGCTGGTCGGGGGCAGCGTGCGCGACCTCGTCTCGGGCTCGGTCCCGCAGGACTGGGACGTGGCCACCGCCGCGCCGCCGGATCGCGTGGCCGAGCTGTTTCCCGGCTCGACCTGGACGAACCGCTTCGGCACGGTGACCGTTCGAGGGGCGGACGGGATGGAGGTCCAGGTCACCACGTTTCGCTTCGAGGGGCCGTATCACGACCATCGGCG
>DASSEC010000188.1:0-4250 GCA_035696685.1 Candidatus Limnocylindria bacterium
GACTGCTGGGCATGGCCGAGGGCGTGCTGCGGCGTCACATCGCCAGGCTGGACGCCGGGGGTCGCGGCGCGTTCGAGGAGCTCGACGTCGCACGCGCACTGCTGGCCGAGACATTGTGGCGACAGGGCCGGCCGCTGGCCGGCGGCGCGGCGGTGGACGCCATCCGCGCCGGCAGCCTGGAGCGGCGGCGGCCGATCGTGATGCTGGTCGAGGCGGAGGCGATGGCCGCCAGCGGCGAGCCGGACCGGGCTGCCGCCCTGATGGAGCGCGTCATCGACTCGGTGGGCGTCGACGAGGCGTGGCGGCTGCGAGCCGGCGTCCCGTCGCGCCTGGCGTGGCCGGTACCCGCCTCGATGCGGCCACCCCAACGGCGCGCCACTCCGCCGCCCGGAGCCGGTGTGCCACCCCAGCCGGCGCCACCGTCGCCCGAGCGCACCGCAGCCGCGCACGCACGGCTGGAAGCGGCGCGGCAGGCGTACTCCGCGGGACGCGATGACGAGGGCGACCGGGAGCTGAGCCTGGCGCTGCGCCTCGACCCGCGCGTGGCGGCCGATGGGGTGGGCCTGGTGGAGCCGACGCTCGGTCCCCGGCCACCCGCGGACCGTCTGCTACTCTACGGCGACCTGCTGCGAGCCGCCGGTCGCAACCCCGAAGCCTCTGAGGCCTACGACCGAGCCGCGCGCGGCTGATCCCCGACAAGGAGCTCTCGACTGCCGATGGAACGCACCCTGGTCCTGGTCAAGCCCGATGGCGTGCAGCGGGGCCTCATCGGCGACATCATCGGTCGATTCGAGCGCAAGGGCCTGAAGCTGATCGGCCTTCGCCTGCTGCAGGTGCCGCAGGAGATGGCGGAGCGCCACTACGCGGTCCACGCCGGCAAGTTCTTCTACGACGGCCTGGTGGAATTCATCACGTCCGGGCCGGTGGCCGCGGTCGCCCTGGAGGGACCCGATGCGATCGCCACGGTGCGACGGCTGGTCGGCAAGACCATGCCGAACGAGGCGGAGCCGGGCACGATCCGCGGCGACCTCGGGATCAGCGGCCTGCGCAACCTCATCCACGCCTCCGATGCGCAAGAGACTGCTGATGCGGAGCTGGCCCTGTGGTTCGGCGAGGGGGCGCTGGTCGACTACGACCGGGCGATCGATGCCTGGATCGTTGCCGAGGAACCCGCCCGCTCGTAGGACACCGGCGCATCGGGCGTGAGCGCGTCCGAGATCGGGGCATCAACGCCGGACACAGCCGTGGTCGTCCCGCCGCTCAGCCCCTGGTAGATGGGCTTCGCCATGATCGCCACCCGGTCGAGCGGGAAGTAGCGCAGCCAGGCGCGTCCGACGATGGAGTCACGGGTGATCGGCCCGAAGAAGCGCGAGTCCTGGCTTTCCGGACGGTTGTCGCCCATCACGAAGTACTTGCCCGGTGGCACCGTCCAATCGGCCGTGCCGTCGGCGTCGCGTGGCTGGGTCGGTGCGGTGTGGCCGTCGACCGTGATGACGTATGGCTCGTCCAGGGGCACGGCGGAACCGCCAGGCGGCGTGACGAAGACGCGGCCGTTCTCCAGCGACACCTTGTCACCGGGCAGGCCAATGACGCGCTTGATGAACGGAACGCCGCCCTGCTCATAGCCCGGTGGCGGCTGGAAAACGACGATGTCGCCGCGGTCGTAGTCGCTGAAGCGCGGCGAGATCTTGTCGATGAGGATGTACTCGTGCTCCACGATGGTGGGCACCATCGATTCCTGCTCCACCTCGAACGGCTGGGCAATGAAGTTGTGGATGAGCAGGTAGATGACCAGGGTGAGGACCAGGGTCTCCACGATCTCGAGCAGGCAGCCGAGCGTTCGACGCGCGCCCTTCGAATCCGGGCGCGCGGCGTCATCCGAGGTCGCTTCCGGGGCGTAGGTCATCGGCGCTCCAGGACTGGGGGCGGGCAGGCCGGCGTAGTTTAGCGCACGTCTGGGACGCCGCCGGCCGGCAACGTATGCTCCCGCGCATGGGGCGCCTATTCCTCGTCCGACACGCCACGACCGACGCCAGCGCGTCGGGCCGGAACCTTGGCCAGCTCACCGATGCGGGCCTGACGCCGGAGGGGCGGCGCCTGGCCGATCGGACCGGATGCGCGATCGCCTGGGAGCTGGCCGATCTGCCGGAAGTCCAGCTGCGTCTCGTGACGAGCCCGGCGCTGCGCTGCCGGGAAACAGCCGAGGCCATCGTGCGGGCCACTGCGACGTCACACCCGGGGACGGCGCCGGCCATCGAGCCGGAGCTGCATGAGCTGGACTACGGCGCCTGGGAGGGGATGACGCCCGATGAATGCCGGCAGCGCGACCCGCACCTGCGCGACGAATGGGAGGCCGATCCGTACGCGGTGCGGGCGCCCGGCGGCGAATCCGGGGCAGACGTGGCCGCACGGGCGTTTCCGCTGCTGGCGGCCATCGACGATTGGGTGAGCCAGGCCGATGGCAGGGTGGCCATCGTGGTCTCGCATAACCATGTCATTCGACTGCGCCTCGCGGCGCTGCTCGGCCTCCCGCTCGCTGACTACCGGCGCCGGTTCGTGGTGGATCCCGGGTCGTACAGCCTGATCGCCGTCGGCGGCGTCGAGCCACCAGCTCTGACCGCCATCGCCGTGCAGCGTCTGGGCGTCCTGGCGCCGGAACCTGGGTGCTGAAGGGTGGCATCTATAATGCTTAGTCCTTCCCGAGCCGCCCGGCGCGAGGTTCAATGTCCATAGATCTGAAGCAGCAGCTGCAGCCAGCACTGCAGGTGCGTGTCACGCCCAAGCAGATCGCCGCCAACGCGATCCTGGCCATGAGCTCCGTGCAGCTGACGGAGGCGATTGCCGCCGAGCTCGACGAGAACCCGGCGCTCGAGATGCTCGAGCAGTCCACCTGCCCCATCTGCGGCTCGGTGATCACCGGCAGCCACTGCACCGAATGCCTGCCGAAGAACGCGGCCGGCTCGGCGCCGGAAGGCCTGGACGGCGGGGTGGGGGAGTGGTCCCTCCGCGACGAGTCGGAGGACCTCGATCCCATCGCACGGGCCGAGGCCGAGTTCACGCTGCAGGAGCACCTCGACTGGACGCTGCGGGCGCTCCTGCCGGCACGCCTGCACGGAGTGGCGGAGTACGCCATCGGCGCCCTGGACGAAAGTGGCTTCCTGACCGAGAGCGACGAGGCCATCGCCGCGGCCACCAATGTCTCGACCGACGACGTGGCCGCCGTCCGCGAGGCGATGCGCGGCATCGAGCCCATCGGCGTGGGCTCCCGTAACATCCAGGAAAGCCTGCTGGCCCAGATCGCGTACCTCGAGGAGACCGGCGAGACCGAGGTGCCGGCCATCGCGGCGGCGATCGTGCGCGACCACCTGCCGGATCTGGGGGAGCGACGCTTCGCGCTGATCGCATCGACCCTCGGCGTCACGCAGGACGAAGTCATCGCCGCCTGGGAGTTCGTCAAGGTCAACCTGCACCCGTATCCGACGTCCGCCTTCTCGGCCGCGGTCAGCGGGGGGGCGACGAACCGCACCATCGTGCGGCCGGACGTCCTCATCCGGGCCGTGGACGGCGAGCTGCAGGTCGAGGTGGTCGAGTCGCGCCGCTTCGCCCTCCGGGTCGATCCCACGTATGCGCGCCTGTCGGCGGGTATGCGCAGCGCCGAGGCCAGCGAGCAGGATCGCCAGCACGTCCGCGAGTACGTGGGGCGGGCGCGCTTCTTCATCGACAACGTGAACCGTCGCCGCGCCACGCTGCAGCGGATCGCCGAATGCCTGGTCGAACGGCAGGAGGAATACCTGCTGCATGGCGTCCAGCACCTGGTCCCGCTGACGCGTGCCGAGGTCGGGGCGCTGATCGGCATGCACGAGTCGACGGTCAGCCGCGCCACCGCGGAGAAGTACGTGATGCTGCCGACCGGTGAGGTGGTGCCGTTCGGCCACTTCTTCACCGCCTCGCTCGGCGTCAAGGACCAGATCCGCAAGATGATCGAGGCCGAGGAGGTCGATCAGCCGCTCTCCGACCAGGAGATCGCCGATCGGCTGGCCGGCGAGGGCGTGGCCATCGCCCGGCGCACCGTCGCCAAGTACCGGGACGAGCTCCAGCTCCTTCCCGCCCGCCTCCGCCGGCGATAAGCCGCTCCGTGCGCAGCACGCTGCGCGGCTCGGTGCGGGGTGCCAGCCTGCGCACGCTGGGCGCCTTCGCCATCGGCTTCGTGATCCTGGGCGGAATCCTGTACGTCGCGAGCACGGTCGACG
>DASSEC010000189.1:0-4114 GCA_035696685.1 Candidatus Limnocylindria bacterium
GCAACCTGGGCCAGCAGCTGGAACGTCCGCTCGGCGGCGAGGTAATCCGGCAGGTTCAGGGTGACGTCCGCCGCGATGACCGCCACCACCGTCACGCTCGGCAGGTCCAGTCCCTTGGCGGCCAGCTGCGTGCCAACCAGCACGTCCACCCGGCCGTCGCGGAAATCGTCATAGACCGCCTCGAACCCGCGCCGCGCCGCCAGTGCATCGGAGTCCAGCCGCGCCACCCGCAGGTGCGGGTAGCGGGCGCGCAGCTCGGCTTCGACCCGCTGCGTGCCGGCTCCGAAATAGCGGATGCGCGGGCTGTGGCAGTTCGGGCAGCGCTCCGGTGGATCAGCCGCGCGCCCGCAGTGGTGGCAGCGCAGCCGCTCCCCGGCGGAGTGGTAGACGAAGGGCAGGTCGCAGTCGGGGCAGCGCAGGCTCTCGCCGCAGTCGCGGCAGAGGACGAACGACGCCGAGCCGCGCCGGTTCATCAGCAGGATGGCCTGCTGTCCGGGAACCCCGAGATCGTCCAGCGCCCCTTGCAGCGTGCGCGAGAAGATCGACCGGTTATTGCCGGCCAGCTCTTCGCGCATGTCAACGAGCTCGATGGATGGCACCCCGCCGACTCGCCGCTCGCGCAGCGGAGCGCGTTCCAGCAGGCCGCCCCGCGCCCGCGCGATGGTCACGACGTCCGGCGTCGCCGTGCTGAGGACGAGGCGCGCGCCGGTCAGCGCCGCGCGGCGACGAGCCACCCATCGCGCGTCGTACCGCGGCGTACGGTCCGCCTTGTACGCTCCGTCATGCGCCTCGTCGACGACCATGAGCCCCAGGTTGGCGAGCGGCGCGAACGCCGCGGTACGGGTGCCGACCACGACCCGCGCCTCGCCGCGCAGGATCCTCCACCACTCGTCGTGGCGCTCCCCCGCCGACAGGCCCGAGTGCAGGACCGCCAGCGCATCGCCCACGGCCGCGCGCAGGCGATCGGCCAGCTGCGGCACCAGCGACACCTCCGGCACCAGGACGAGTGCCGTCTGACCGGCCGCCAGCGTCTGGTCCAGCGCAGCCAGGTAGACATCCGTCTTGCCGGCCGCCGCCACGCCCTCCAGCAGCAGCTCGCCGCCGAGAGGCAGCGCCCTGATGGCCGCCAGCGCACGTGCCTGCTCATCGGCCAGGTCCACCGCGCCGGCTCGTCCGGGCGGGCGGTGCCCCAGCGGGTCGCGGTCGACGTCGCGCCACTCCATCTCCGCCGCGCCGATCGCGACCAGCCGCCGCGCCGGCGCCAGCAGGCTGCCGGGCTCCACGCCCAGCTCCTCCCCGAGCTCGGGGAGCGTGCGCTCGCCGCCCTCCAGCGCGAGCAGCAGAGCGTGCTGCACCGGTGCGCCTCGGCGCGGCGCCGGACCGCCGGGCACGCCGCGCAGGACCCGGATACGCCGCGTGCTGACGGGCGGCCGCAGCTGCCATTGGGCGCGGACCACGCCACTCCGCCGCAGGCGCTCGAGCCAGGCATCGCGGCCGCGTCGCGGCGCCAGGCGCATGAGGGCGGCGTCGGCGACTTCCGCGGCCTCATCGAGCAGCGGGGCCAGCCCATCGGGCAGCTCGGCATCAGTGGCGACTGCCCAGCGGCGCTCAAGGCGCGACTCGAGGCCCGGCGGCAGCATGGCGGACAGCGTCGTCCCGACGGGCGCCCGGTAGTACGCCGCGATCTCCTCGGCCAGGGCCAGCAGATCGGGTGTCAGCATCGGCCCGGAGACCACGGCTTCCACCTCGCGCAGCTCCTGCTCCGGGCCGGACGGCTCGGGCGCCCGTGGCAGCAGGTAGCCAAGCGCCAGGCGGCGTCCGTACGGGACAAGCAGGAGGGAGCCTGGCTCTGCGTCGCCCAGCGCATCGGGCAGGAGGTAGCTGAACGTGCGCTCGGGGCGGTCCGCGATCGCGTCCACCGCCACCCGGACCGTTCGGGCGGGCTGCACGGGGTGAGGGCCCTAGACCCGGACCTGGCGCGGTGGCTCGCGGCGGGCCTCGGCCTGGATGATCTCCCAGATGCGATCGGCCGCGTCGTCGGGATGATCGGTCTCGTTGACGATCACATAGTCGTAGTCGCCACTTGATGCCATCTCGATCTCGGCATTGCGCCGGCGCACCGCCAGGGAGGCCGCGTCCTCCGAGCCGCGGCTCAGCAGGCGCTCGGCCAGGTCCTCGATCGAGGGCGGCATGACGAAGATCAGCAGCGCGTCGGGCACCCGCTCGCGCACGCTGCGGGCGCCCTGCGGGTCGATGGTCAAGATCGCGTCACGGCCGGCCGCCAGGATGCCGCGCACCTGCTCGATCGGCGTGCCGTACCAGTTCCCGTGTACCTCCGCCGACTCGAGCAGGTCACCCTCGCCCCGCATCCGTTCGAACTCGTCGAGCGACATGAAGTGGTAGTGCACCTTGTCCGTCTCGCCGTCCCGGCGCGGTCGCGTGGTGGCGGTGACGATGGGCACGACCTGGGGCCGCCGCCGCGCCAGCTCGGCCACGATCGTCGACTTGCCCACCCCCGACGGCCCCGACACCACCACCAGCATCGGGTTCGGGAACGTCATGCGCTTCTCGGCTTCGACGTCCGGGGGCAGCGTCATCGGCTCATCGGTCATCCGTCATCCCGCTTCGGTTCCGCCTCGACCAGCGCCGCCCCGACGCCGTGCGGCAGCTGCTCGCTCCGAATGCCTGCCGCGTCCAGCGACGCCGCCAGGTCGCCCGGCAGCTCGCTCCAGGCCCGGAGCCGCTGCTCGTCGAGCGGGCGGTCCAGCGTCAGGCTGGCCGCGTGAAGGAACTGGCGCCCCAATCCCCCGGGCCCGATGCCGCCGCCGTAGCGCAGGTCGCCGGCAATCGGCAGGCCCAGGTACGCGAGGTGCGCGCGGATCTGGTGCGTGCGCCCGGTGCGCGGGGAGAGGCGGAGCAGGGTGTAGCCGCCCCGGCTGCCGAGGGCGCGGTACTCCGTGACCGCCTCGCGCCCACCGGCGACGACCGCCATCCGCTGCCGGTCACGCGGGTCGCGACCCACCGGCGCTTCGATCCGCCCCTGCGGTGCCGGCGCGTCGCCGCGCACCAGGGCGAGATACTGCTTCTCGATGCTGCGCTCGCCGAACTGGCGCATGAGACTGGCCTGCGCGGCATCGGTCTTGGCCACGAGCAGCAGGCCGGACGTGTCCTTGTCGAGCCGATGGACGATCCCCGGCCGCCCGACCCCGGCGATCGAGCCGAGCGGCTCCCCACGGGCCGCCGCCCGTCCGAGCAGCGCGTTCACCAGGGTGCCCGAGGCGTGGCCGGCGCTGGGATGCACGACCAAGCCGGCCGGCTTGTCGACGATCAGCATGGTCGCGTCCTCGTAGGCGACCCGCAGCGGGATCGACTCCGGTTTCAGGCTGGTGTCCGGCGGCGCGGACAGCTCGACGCTGATCCGCTCCCCGCCCCGCAGCCGATCACTGGCCCGTGCGCGTCGTCCGTCGACCCTCGCCCGGCCGTCGGAAATCAGCCGCTGGGCATGCGCGCGGCTGATGCCGCCCACCTCGGCCACCGCCAGGTCGAACCGCCCCGGCGACGCCTGCCCGTCTATCGTGCGCGCAGCGGCGACCGGCTCGTTCACGCGCTCGCTTCGGTTCGCTGCCGGTCGAAGAAGGTCAGGTACACGACGAGCGCCACGATGCCCACCACCAGGGACGCGTCGGCGACGTTCCAGGTGGGCCAGCGCAGGTCGCCAATCCCCACCGAGATGAAGTCGGTCACGTAGCCCAGCCGCACGCGATCGACCAGGTTCCCCAGCGTCCCGCCCAGGATCAGCCCCAGCACCACGTGCAGCAGCGCCCCTCGTCCGCGAAGCGCCCGCGAGAAGTAGACCAGCATCGCCAGTGCGAGCGCGGTCACCGCGTAGAACAGCAGCTGGCCGCCCTGGAAGAGGCTGAACGCGGCGCCCTCGTTTCGGACGTGCCACAGCATCACGAGGTCGCCGATCACGCGGACCTGCTGCCCCAGGCCGATCGAGGCCACCACCAGCGCCTTGGTGGCCTGGTCCGCCGCCAGGACCACGGCCGCCGTCGCGCCCATCACCGCCAGCTCGCCGCGCATGGGGCTGGCCGATGCCTGGCTGCTCATCGGC
>DASSEC010000190.1:0-4034 GCA_035696685.1 Candidatus Limnocylindria bacterium
GTGGAGCTGGACCCCAGCTTCGACACCCTGGTCCGGGTCGACCTCCGGGCCGCCTACGTGGCGAACGGCATGTACCTGCGCGGCATCGGCTTCCTGCGGCAGGTCGCGGAACGCTGGGCACCGGGCTCGACACAGCGCCGCTGGATCGAGCGGGAGCTGCGGGTGCTGCTGGGGGAGTTCCGCGATCGGCGAGTCCGGCATGGCTCGGTGGCAGACCGCGCGGAGGCAGCCGAGCTCCTGCTGAACTATCTCGAGGCGCTCGACCTGCCAACCAGCTTCCAGGACGTGCGCGCGGCCGTGGTGGCGCTGAGACGTGCCGGGCATCTCGGTCGCGCCGCCGAACTGGTGGAGCGCACCGCCGACGAGCCGATCAGCGAGCCGGCGCGCTGGTTCAGCCTCGTCCAGCTCCTGACCGAGGCGGGGCAGCTGGATCGCGCCTCATCCCTGCTCGCATCCCTGGCCCGTGGCGACCACCCCGAGGCGCTGGACCGCCGCCGGATCGGTGGTGATCCGGTTCGGCGCATCTCGGCGGCGCGCCGCCGGCTGGCGCTCGCGCGCGACCGCGCGAATGCCCGCGCAGCACGGCTGGCTGCGCGCGATGGCGAGCCGGCCACCGCCGCAGCGGGCCGGTGACTGCGCTACGCTTCGGCGCCTCGTGACGCTGCGCGACGTGGTGCGCATCCTGGCGGGTGCCCTGGCCGGCGGGCTGGTCGCGGGCCTCTCCGTGTGGTTGGCCGAAGTGAACGGCCAGACGGCTGCCTTCTCGGTCCTCATCGTGCTCGCCATCTCGCTGGTCGGGCGGGGCCTCGGGACCGGGCCGGCCATCGCCGCCTATGCCGTCGCCGGGTTCATCCTGGCCGCAGCCACGGTTCCGGGAAGCGGCCGGTTGATCACCTCGTCGGACATCGTCCGGTTGCTGGCTTTCGCGATCGGCTCACCCATCGTAATCGGGCTGGCGGTTCGCGGGGAGCGGCGCCAGGACGCCGCGCGCCGGGCGCAGGACGCGAGCCTGCTGGCTGAGCAGCGCGCGCTCGCCGGGCATCGCGAGGCGGAGGCGGCACGCCAGGAGCTGAACGCCGCCCTCGAGGAGGCTCGGCGCGAGCGGGCCAGGCTGCAGGAGGTGGCCGAGGCGATTCCGGAGCCACTGATCGTCTACGACGGGAGCGCCCGCGGCGCGTATGGCAATCGCGCGGCGCTGCGCACCTTCGGGCGCAGCTTCTTCGACCGTCCGATCACGGAGTGGGGACGTGTCGCGGAGCCGCGAGACGAGCGTGGCAAGCCCATGCGCCGCGCGGATTGGCCACAGCTGCGCGCCGCCCGCGAGGCATTTCGAGGCCGGATGCTGGTGCGGTTGCCGATGTCCGGCCGCGACCTGCTCGTGGACGTGGAGGGCACTCCAATCCCCGGCGGCGGCTCGGTGCTGCTGCTGCGGGACGTGGGCAAGGAGGTGGACGAGCGCCGGCGGCTGTCGCGGTTCGCGAGCTTCGTTGCGCACGAGCTGCGCAACCCGCTGGCGGTGGCCAAGGCACGCATCGAGCTCGCCACGCGGCAGCAGGCCGCTGCCCCTCGCGGGCACACCGCGCGGGCGCTGGAGTCGGTGGATGCGGCCATCGGCATCCTGGAACGGCTCGAGCTGTTCTCGCGCGCCGAATCGGGCCAGCTGGAGGCGATGGCCGAGCCATTCGAGCTGCGCGCCGCGGTGGCTGCTGCCGTTGAGCGGCTGCGAGCTCGAGGAAGCGACCGCCAGGTGCGCGTGCGGGCGACCGGCACTCCGCGGGTCGTCGCCGACCGTTCGCTAACCGAGCAGGCCATCACCAACCTGCTGATCAACGCCGACCGCTACTCGGAGCCCGAGGGGCCGGTCGACGTGGAGATCGACGTTTCCGAGCTGCCCCTCGTCCGGGTCCGCGACGCCGGTCCCGGCTTCCCCGACGACGTGGCGGACGAGCTGTTCAAGGAGCGGGTCGCCTCGGGGCGCGGCCTCGGCCTGGGGCTCTTCCTGGTGAATGCGGCCATGTCCGCCCAGGGCGGCAGCGTCCAGCTCGAGCAGCGGAAGCCGCAGGCCTCGCTGGTTCTGCGCTGGCCGCGCGCTGCCGCCGTCGACCAGGCGCGTGGGACCGAGCGTCCGCCGACACCGATGACGGAGGAGGCGTGACGGAGCGCCGCCGCCGCGGCCTGCTGCGCCTCTCCGACGGCATCGAGCCGTATCCTTCGGAGCCCTCCGACGAAGCGCTGGCAGAGACGCTGGGGGTGGCGCTCGATGAGCTGGTGCGCTTCGACATGAACACCCTCGGCGGTGGTCCGCTGCCAGCGGTGGCCAGGGCGCTGGCCGAGTACGACGCGCGCCGGGTCGTCGAGTACGGCGACCAGGCCTACGCTCGCCTGCGGGCCGCGATCGAGCAGGCGACGGGCGCCCCGGCGCATCGGATCATCCCGGGAGCCGGGGCCGACGAGCTCATCCGGCTGGTGACCGGCCTGGTGGTCGGCGACGGGGATGCGGTGACGATTCCCACGCCGACCTTCGCGATGTTCGCCGTCGAGGCGCGCCTGGCGGGTGCGCACGTGGTGGAAGTGCCGCGGAATCATCCCGGCCAGCAGCAGGACGTCTCCGCCATCCGCGCCGCGGCCGAGGTGAGCGGCAGCCGCCTGGTCTGGCTCTGTTCGCCGAACAACCCGACCGGGGACGCGTACCCGCTCGGGGCAATCGCCGCCCTGGCAGATGGGCTCGACGCGGTCGTGGTCGTGGACACGGTCTACCAGGAGCTGGCCGAGGTCGGCGCGGGCGACGAGCCCGAGGCGTGGAGCCTGCTGCCACTCCAGCAGCGCCTGCCGAACCTCGTGATCCTGCGTTCCCTGGCGAAGGCATACGGCCTGGCCGGCGCCCGTGTCGGCTACCTGGTGGTGCCTGAGGGCATGGCCCGCCGGTTCGAGGCCGCGCGCCTGCCACTGGCCATCGGCGGGCCCAGCGAGGCCGCCGCGCTCGGTGCGCTGTCGGATCCCGGAGCGGCGCTGGCTCGGCTGGGTGAGATCGTCGCGCAGCGGGAGCGGCTCGCCGCGGCCCTGGGATCCGCCGGCTGGGAGGTCCTTCCGTCCCACGCCAATTTCCTGCTCGTGCGGCCGCCGGACGCGGCTGGGACGGCCGCGGCGCTGCTCCGTCGCGGGCTGGCGGTTCGGGAGTATCCGACCGGGCCGCTGGCCGGCTGGCTGCGCATCACTGCCAGATCGGCGTCGGAGAACGATCGGCTGCTGTCGGCGCTCGAAATCGTCGGCTGAGGGCGCGCCGACGGGTTCAGTCGCCCGCGGCGACCTCCAGGGGACCGAGTGCGGTGGACTCCAGCTCCGCGCGCACCGTGCCGGCGTCGCCGACCACGAGGATCAGGTAGCGGTCGGGGTCCAGGAGCTCGCGCGCTGCCGCGTGGACGTCATCAGCGCTCACGCCTTCCAGGTGGGAGCGGTAGGTCTGCCACCACTCATCGGGTAACCCGTAGACGGCCAGCGGCTCGATGGCCATGGCCACGCCACTGGTGGTCTCGAAGCGCAGCGGGAACACGCCGACCAGGAAGTCGCGAATCTCGCGCAGCTCGCTCTCCTCGGGAGCGGCCTCCCGCACGCGCGTCAGGATATCGACCATCTCGCGTACGGCATCGGCGGTCACCTCGGTCTGCACCGCGGCCGCGGCGCTGAAGGGCCCGACCGCGCGGCGCGGGTCGAAGCCGGCGCGCGCGCCGTACGTGTAGCCCAGCTCCTCGCGCAGCCGCAGGTTGAGGCGCGAGCCGAAGACGCCCCCGAGCATGGCGCCCAGCACCATGGCCGGGAAATAGCGAGGTGAGCGGCGGTCGATGCCCAGCTGCCCCACTCGAAGCTCGCTCTGGACCGATCCCGGCCGGTCGACCAGCACGATCCGCCGGCCACCGGCCGCGCCCGGCTCGAACGTGCGGTGCCCCGGGCCGTTGCCCGACCACTCGCCCAGGTGCTCGCCGGCAGCCGCGACGACCTCGCTTCCGGACACCGGACCGGCCACGATCAGGCGGGAG
>DASSEC010000191.1:0-4332 GCA_035696685.1 Candidatus Limnocylindria bacterium
AGCAGGGCGCGCCGCAGTTCAGCGCCGATGACCAGGCGCTGGTCGAGACGTTTGCCCTGCACGCCGGGATCGCCATCGACAATGCCCGCCTCCACGAGCAGGTGCGGCGCCTGGCCGTGGTCGACGAGCGCGATCGGATCAGCCGCGACCTCCACGACAGCGTGATCCAGATGATCTATGGCGTGACGTTGTCGCTGGACGACCTGCCGGAGCTCGTCACCGCGGACCCTGAGGAAGCCAGCCGCCGAGCCGACGAGGCCGTCGACGCGCTGCACGGGGTGATCCGCGACATCCGCCACTTCATCTTCGGACTGCGGCCGCTGCTGCTCGATTCGGGGAGCCTGAACGAAGGGCTGCGCAGCCTGGCCGGCGAGCTGCAGCGCAACACGGCCACCGAGATCGTCATCAACGGCGAGGCGCCGGAGGACCTGCCGCTGGCCGTGGTGGCCGACCTGCTCTCGATCGCGCGCGAGGCGCTGGCCAACATCGCGCGCCACGCGAAGGCCCAGCACGCCACCCTGGGCGTGTCCATTGCGGGCGAAACGCTGACCCTGGAGATCACCGACGATGGCCAGGGGATGGACCCCGCTCGCCCGCTGGATCGCAGTCACAACGGCCTGGCGAACATGCAGGCCCGGGCCGATGCGCTGGGGGGCACGTGCTCAGTCGACAGCAGGCCGGGGGGCGGGACCCGTATCATCGTCAACGTCCCGATCCATGGAGCCATACCGTGACGGTTGAAGAATCGCAGCGTCCCCTGCGTCTGCTGGTGGTCGACGACCACGAGGTCGTGCGGCAGGGCCTTGTCTCGCTCCTCGATCGCCGCGATGGCTTCGAGGTCGTGGCCCAGGCCGGGTCAGTGGCAGAGTCGATCAGCATGGCCGCTCGTTTCGAGCCGGACGTGGTGATCATGGACGTCAGGCTGCCAGACGGTTCGGGGATCGAGGCGTGCCGGGAGATCCGCGCAGCGCGGCCGGAGACCCGCGTGGTGATGCTGACGAGCTACCCGGACGAGGAGGCGGTCCTGTCCGCGATCATCGCCGGCGCCAGTGGCTACCTGCTCAAGCAGATCCGCGGCCGCGAGCTGGTCAGCGCGCTCGAGGCGGTAGGCCGCGGCGAGTCCCTGCTCGACTCGGCCGTGACCGAAAAGGTGCTGGAGCGGGTCCGCCGCGTGGCCAGCGGCTCTGCCACCGACGAGCTGGCGGAGCTCACCTCACAGGAGCGCAAGATCCTGCTGCTGGTGGCCGACGGCAAGACGAACAAGGAGATCGCCGCCGAGGTCTTCCTGTCCGACAAGACGGTGAAGAACTACGTGAGCAGCATCCTCTCCAAGCTCAACCTACAGCGCCGAGCCCAGGCTGCGGCGTTCGTGGCCAAGCATCACCTGGTTCCGCCGGGCGAGGACTGAGCGCCTAGGCGACGCCGGTAGCAGCCACCCGATCCAGCTCGCCCAGGAACCAGCGCGCGGTGCCCTCCGCCGCCAGGTGCAGGAGCGCTCGGTCCGCCACCTTGCCCACCGTCCCGCCCGGCGGCGAGTACCAGCCCGACACGGTCAGCTCATCCGCGTGCACGGTCAGCGTGCCGGAGAACACCGGGAAGAGGGGAGCCATGGAGGATGCGCGCCAGCTGACCTCCACCTCCCAGCCGCCGTCCCGGGTCTTGACCTGGCCGATGTCGATGTAGGCAGCCTTGCGGAACGTGACCAGCGCGGGGTGCTCGCTCACGCGCAGGCGCAGGTCCGCCTGGTAGCGGTGCATCCCGGCGGGAGCGGGCCGGGCCTCGGCGCCCAGCCAGGCCCGCGCCGCGCGGATCGCCCAGGCGAGGCGCGCGGGGCTGCTCAACGGTCGTCGGCGAATCACCAATCGGGTTAGCTGTGGATCCACGATGGGTGTCACCTGTGCGGGAATTGCGCTCATTGGTCGTTTCGTTGGTTAGGACGTTGCCAGCCACCTTATGGACGCCCGCTGAGCGTCAGAAGGGCCGAATGGCCTGCGCTGGGGGTCCAGCCGGCCGTGCCAACCCGGTCACCGGGCCGCGGTCAACCTGGGCGGACCGGGCCGACCCGTTCGCGACGGTGGGCGCCGGTATACTGGTGCGCCGCGGCACCCGTCCACATTCCCGCCAGCCACGTCGAGGTCGCCTTATTGCGAGCGCTCCTCTCCGTTTCGGATCGCGAAGGCATCGTTGAGCTTGCCCGCGGCCTGAACGAGGCCGGCATCGAAACGTTCGCCACGGACGGCACCCGCCGTCACCTGGGCGAGAACGGGATCGAGGTTCGCCCCGTCAGCGACCTCACCGATTCGCCGGAGATCCTGGGCGGCAGGGTCAAGACGCTTCATCCCACGATCTTCGCCGGCCTCCTGGCCAGGCGCGACCAGCCCGATCACCTGGCGCAGCTGGCCGAGCATGGGATCGAGCAGATCGACATCGTGGTGGTGAACCTCTACCCCTTCGCCGAGACGGTGCGGCAGCAGGAGACGAGCCTCGACCAGGCACTCGAGCAGATCGACATCGGTGGAGTGGCCCTGCTGCGGGCGGCGGCCAAGAACTTCCCGGGCGTGGCCGCGGTCAGTGACAAGACCCAGTACGCATCCGTTCTGCGCGACCTGAAGGCCATGGGCACGGTCAGCCCGGAGACGCGCCAGAAGCTGGCAGCCGAGGCCTTCGCCCTCACCGCCGCGTACGACGCCCAGATTGCCAGTTACCTGAACCAGCAGGCCGGCACGCTGTTCCCCAGCCGCCTCACGCTGGTGGTCGAGAAGAAGGCGGACCTACGCTACGGCGAGAACCCGCACCAGCTGGGAGCCTTCTACGCCGACCCGGCCCAGTTCCGCACCAGCATCAGCCGCGCGCGGCAGATCGCCGGCAAGGACCTCTCGTTCAACAACCTGCTGGACCTTGACGCGGCGTGGGCCATCGCCAGCGACTTCAAGACGCCGGCCGTCACGATCGTGAAGCACGGCAATCCCTGCGGCCTGGCGAGCGTCGTGGACCTGGCCGAGGCGTTCCGGCTGGCCCTGGAAGGCGACTCGGTCAGCGCGTACGGCGGGATCATCGGCGCCAATCGGGTGGTGGACGAGGCGACCGCGCGGGCCATCCGCCCCGGCTTCTTCGAGGCCATCGTGGCGCCGGGCTACACCGCCGAGGCGCTGGAGATCCTGCGCACCAAGAAGGGCTTCGAGATCATCGAGGTGCCGCCCAACGACCACGACGAGCCGGAGATGGGGATCGGCAACTTCGACTTCAAGCGGATTGGCGGCGGGCTGCTGGTCCAGACCTTCGACAACCTGGAGGAGGATCGCAACAAGCTGCAGGTCGTCACCCAGCGGCGACCGACGCTGGAGGAGCTCACCGACCTGCTCTTCGCCTGGCGGGCGGTCCGGCACGTGAAGTCCAACGCCATCGTGCTCGCCAAGAAGCACGCCATGGTGGGCATGGGCGCCGGCCAGCCGTCACGCGTGGTCAGCGTGGAGGTGGCCCTGCGCAAGGCCGGCGAGCGCGCGCCGCTGTCGGTGATGGCCTCGGACGCCTACTTCCCCTTCCCCGATGGCATCCAGATCGCGGCCCAGGCAGGCGTCACGGCCATCATCCAGCCGGGTGGCAGCATCCGCGACGAGATGGCCATCGAGGTGGCGGATCGCCATCACATGGCCATGGTCTTCACCGGGCGCCGCCACTTCCGCCACTGACCGAGCGGGATCGGGCCCGGCTGCGCCACGTCTTCTGGATCGGCGGGGGCAGCGGCAGCGGCAAGTCGACGGTCGCGCGCGCGTTGGCCGCCGCCAACTGCCTGCAGCTGTACGACACCGACGCGGCCATTGCCGACCACGTTCGTCGTTCGAACCCGGCCGTCGACCCGCTCATCACTGCGTTCGTGGCCATGTCAATGGACGAGCGCTGGGTCCAGCGGTCGCCGCAGGAGATGCTGGCCACCTTCCCCTGGTTCCGCGGCGAGGGATTCGATCGGATCATCGAGGACGTGGCGGCGCTTCCTTCGGAGCCGTCGGTCCTGGTGGAGGGATTCCGCGTGCTCCCCCGGCTGGTCGCGCCCCTGCTCAGCCAACGCCAGCAGGCGATCTGGCTGATCCCGACCCGCGCATTTCGCCGCGCGGCATTCGAGGCACGCGGGACGCTGCAGGCCATCGCCGCTCGGACGTCGGATCCGGCACGCGGGCTCGCCAACCTGCTCGTCCGAGACGCCCTGTTCACCGATGAGGTGGCGCGCCAGGCAATGGAGCTCGACCTGGAGCTGATCCAGGTCGACGTGGGCGAACCGGCCGAGAGCCTCATTGGTCGTGTCGCTGACAGCCTCGGCCTCGTGCCCCGATAATC
>DASSEC010000192.1:0-2386 GCA_035696685.1 Candidatus Limnocylindria bacterium
GTACTCGCCCTTCGTCAGGCTTGGGCACGAGGCCGGCTCGACCGCCAGGAACCGCGTCCGCGAGCTGCCACTCAATCGCTCGCGCAGCAGCGGGAAGGCGATGCCGGCGAAGTTCGAACCGCCGCCGGCGCAGCCAATCACCACGTCGGCGGTCTCGCCGGCCATCTCCAGCTGCTTGGCCACCTCCTGGCCGATGACGGTCTGGTGCAGCAGCACGTGGTTCAGCACGCTGCCCAGCGAGTACTTCGTGTCGTCGTTGGTGGCGGCGATCTCCAGCGCCTCGCTGATGGCGATGCCCAGGCTGCCCGTCGAGTCGGGGTCCTCCGCCAGGATCATCCGCCCGGCGTTCGTCTCCTCGGACGGGGAAGGCGTCACGCTGGCGCCCATGGTCTGGATGAAGCTGCGCCGATAGGGCTTCTGCTCGTAACTGACCTTGACCATGAAGACCTTGGTCTCCAGGCCGAACAGCGCGCCCGCGAACGACAGGGCGCTCCCCCACTGGCCCGCACCGGTCTCGGTGACGAGCCGCCGGACCCCCTCCTCCTTGTTGTAGAACGCCTGCGCGATGGCCGTGTTGGGCTTGTGGGAGCCGGCCGGTGAGCCCCCCTCGTACTTGTAGTAGATGCGGGCCGGCGTGTTGAGCGAGCGCTCCAGGCCCAGGGCCCGGACCAGCGGCGAGGGCCGGTAGATGCGGTACGCGTCGCGGATCGGCTCGGGGATGGGGATGAAGCGCTCGGCGCTGACTTCCTGCTTGATGAGCTCCATCGGGAACAGCGGGGCCAGGTCGGCGGGACCGACGGGCTCCCTGGTGGCTGGGTGGAGCGGGGGTGGGAGCGGCTCGGGCAGGTCTGCCGCGATGTTGTAGAAGTGCGTCGGCAGCTCCTCCTCCGGGAGCAGGAACCGGCGCGTGGTTGGCTGGGACATGTCGGTGGCCTCCTTTGGGACCTCATCGGCCCCGAGAACAACACGACCCCTCATCCTCAAAAGGACGAGGGGGTCGTCTCGTGGTGCCACCTTTGTTCCCCGGTGTTCTCTCCCGGGCTCATTCGACCACGGCGCGCTCGCGCGGCGATGGCCTCGGCTTCGCTAACGGTGCCTCTCCGCCGGTGGCTACTTCCAGACCGATGGGTCCGCGTTCGCCGCCGGAGCTCCCGGGTCCATTTCCTGCTCGCGCCGCCGCCGGGGTCTCAGCCTTCCCGGCTCCCTGTGGGCTCGCCTGAGCGGGTACTCGTCCCGATCCTCGCCGTGTTCAGATGTGCCGCGCACGTTAGGCCGATGCCGCGCACCCTGTCAATGCGGCGATCCGTGGTGGATTCCGTCAGGGCGCGGTGACCGCATCGGGCGCCTCGTCGGCTGCCGGCGGAGCGACCTTCGGCGGCAGGGTGATCACGAAGCATGTCCCCTTGCCGGCTGCCGACGTCACCTCGATGCGTCCGCCATGACGCGACACCACCGAGTGGGTGATGTGGAGGCCCAGGCCGGTGCCGACACCCGGCGCCTTGGTGGTGAAGAACGGCTCGAACAGATGCTGCTGCACGTCGGCCGGGATGCCGGGGCCGGTGTCGCAGATACGGACCTGTACGCCGCCGTCCTCGGTGGGATCGGCGTAGATGTCGATCGCCCCCCGCCCGTCCATGGCGTCCACGGCGTTGTCGACGAGGTTGGTCCAGACCTGGTTCAGCTCCGAGCCAAATGCCTCGATCTCCGGCAGGTCGGGCGCGTAGTAGCGGGTAACGTCGACGCCGGCGCGCAGCTTGGAGCGCAGGATGACCAGCGTATCGTCCAGCCCCTTACGCACGTCGATGCGCTGCACGGGCGCCTGGTCGAGGTACGTGTAGCTCTTCACCGCGCCCACGATCTCGCTGATGCGTTCGCCGGCCATGGCCACCTCGTGCAGCAGCGCATCGATGTTGGCGGAGGCCGCGAGCCACGCCGCCGACTCGCGCGCCGCGTCCGGATCCATGCCGGCGAATGCGTTCTTCAGCTCGTCGGCGCTCCAGCCGGCGTCGACCAGCGCGGCAGCGGCCTCCGCGTCGCCCACGAAGTCCAGGAACTCGTCGACCGCGTCGGCACGCGCCAGCGGGCCCGTCGGGGCGCGGTCAGCGTGCGGCTGGATGCCCAGCAGGTCGTGGGGCGGGTGGAGCTTGTCGCGCGCGGCCAGCGCGTCGGACAGCGACCGGACCGAGCGGCTGATGGCAGCCGCGGGGTTGTTCAGCTCGTGCGCCAGGCCCGCGGCCAGCGTGCCCAGTCCCGCCAGCTTCTCGCGCTGGCGGACGAAGAGCTCGAGGGCCCGCAGGCGCTCGAGCACGGTGCGCACCAGCGCCAGCGCGGCCTCGGGGCCGGAGTCGAGCAGCGCCAGCAGGCCCTCCCGCGGGATCCGCAGGAC
>DASSEC010000193.1:0-4078 GCA_035696685.1 Candidatus Limnocylindria bacterium
GCCGGTCACGATGTCGTTGTCGTTCGACGACGAGGTGTAGTCCGGCCGCACGACCAGCTTGTCCTCGGTCATGCCGCGGGCAGTCGCCACCGGCGCGATGACCAGCTCGTTGAAGCTGTCGAACGTTCCTGACTCCTCACCAGGGCCGCTGACGGTCAGCTCCGCGTCGGGGTAAGGGGCGTGTGAGGCGCCGAACTGGTCGCCGAACTGGTCCTTCAGCTGCGCCGCCAGGCTGTTGGCATCCGACCACTTCTTGAAGCCCTCGGACTCGGGGCCGAGCAGTGCGTAGATGTCGAGGAAGCTGAGGCATCCGATGTCGTTGTCCACGGACGTGATCACCGAGAGGCCGTCGTAGCCGATCTGCAGCTCGGTGTACTTCACGGCGGCATCGCTGCACTGCGCCGCCTCTTCATCCTTGATCTGGCGCGACGCATCGGAGATGTCCGAGTCGCCCGTGCAGAAGAAGCTGGCGAATCCATCTCCGGTCCCTTCGTCGCCGACCTCGTAGTCGAAGCCGGAGTTGGCGGCGGCGAACTTCTCGGCCACGGCGCTGGTGATGGGCTCGACAGTGGACGAGCCATGGATCGAGACGAAGCCCGAGACGCCGCTTGCGCCGGAGGAACCGGTGCTGGCCTGTGACGAGGCCGATGCGGTGCTTGAGCCTTGGCCGTTGGAGCACGCGGCGAGCACCACCACCAGGATGGTGGCTGCAAGCGCCCCTGTGCTGCGGAACGTGCGCTTCAAAGACGGACTCCTCCAAACGGGATGTCGGTTGGTCCAGCCCACCTTCGGAGGAGCCGCTTAACGAGCCCATAGCGTCGGATCAAGCCTTTGTTAAGCCGCTAGCCCGATGACCGGTTCGGGCGGCCGCAGCATGCCAGTGCCTGGGCGGTCCTTGGACCACACCCCCATCATGTCTTCCACAATGGAGGCTGAGATGTTCATAGGCGCGTCGGACCCGTGCACCTCCTGCTCAACCAGGAAGGTCCAGATTGCCAGTGCGTGAACTGAAGCTGTCCGTCCCGAGGGATCTTCGAGCCACGGCCCCGCGGGCAACCGAGGGTGCCGATGTCGCGCCGGCCGACCTGGATCGGCCCCCGGACATCGGATCAGCGATCAGTGCCGCCTTGGCCGCCGACGTCTCGTCGTTGATCCGCCATCACGCGCGGACGATGCTGGGCGACCCAGAGGGCCTGCACGGGATGCGAGTCGCCGCACGTCGCCTGCGCAGTGACCTGCTCACCTTCGATCCATTCCTGGATCGAGGCTGGGCCGGTTCGCTTGATGTGGAGCTCGAATGGCTCGGCGATCTGCTCGCGGCAGTGCGGAACGCTGATGTATGGGGCCAGATGATCGACGAACAGGGCCGCGATCTCGCGCCCGGAATCGACGCCGTGGTGAAGGATGTGGCGCGCCAACGAGAAGCGGCGTGGGTCACGCTGGCCGGGGAGCTGTCCTCGTCCCACTACCTCGACGTCGTGGATCGCCTGGTCCGGGCGGCGCGGGCGCCGCTGCTGAAGCCGGGCGCCGACGGGCGCGCCGATCGGCTCATCGGTCCGCAAGTCTTGGCGGCAGCGGCGAATGTCGGCAGAACGGCCTCTCGGCTCGGCAAGCGGGCGACCGACCGCGACTATCACCACGTACGGATCCTGGTGAAGCGGCTGCGATATGCCGCGGAGACGGCGCTTCCCTACGCCCGGGAGCCAGAGGCCCTGGCCGCGCTCGCCAGCAAGGCGAAGAAGCTGCAGGACGTGCTTGGCATGCTGCAGGACATGGTCACGCTGCGCGACGTCCTTGACGAGTTCTCGTCCGGGAACCACGCGCTGGGTGTGGCCAGCTTCGCGGCGGGCCGTCTGGCGGAGCGCCAGGAAACGATGCGTCTCGCACTCCGAGCGCGTGTCCCAGGCCGACTCCGGGCGTTGCGGAAGGCGATCCGCGCCTCGGAGGGCAGCTGAGCCGCCGCCGGACCATCCGCGCACCCCGCGGCTATCCCAGGATTGGGTGCACCATCAGATAGGCGAGCGCCGCCGCGAGACCGGCAGCCGGGATGGTGAGCACCCAGGCGATACCGATCTGACGGGCGACGCCCCAGCGGACGGCGTTGAAGCGGTCCGAGGCGCCGGTTCCCATGATTGCGCTCGAGATCACGTGGGTCGTGCTCACTGGCATGCCCAGCTGCGAGGCGCCGAAGATGATGGTGGCCGCCGTGGTCTCCGCCGCGAAGCCATGCACTGGGTCCAGCTTCACCACCCGGGTTCCCATGGTCCTGATGATTCGCCAGCCACCGGCGGCCGTGCCGAGCGAAATGGCGGTGGCCGCCAGGAAGATGACCCAAATCGGCACCTTGAACTCCGACAGGACCCCCGCCTGGAAAAGTGCCAGGGTCATGACGCCCATGGTCTTCTGCGCGTCGTTGCTGCCGTGGCTGAACGCCATGTAGGCCGCCGACAGCACCTGGAGACGGCGGAAGCGGTCATTCATGGTCTTGGGGTGGGCGCGGCGGAACACGTTGAAGATGATCACCATCAGCAGCAGGCCAAGCACGAAGCCGATGATCGGCGAGCTCACCAGCGGCACCAGCACTTTGTCCCGGACGCCGACCATGTTCCAGGAGCCAGGTCCGGCGGCTGCCGCCGAGGCACCCAGCAACCCGCCGATGAGGGCATGGCTGCTGGAGCTTGGGATCCCCAGCCGCCAGGTGAACAGGTTCCAGAATATGGCGCCAATGAGCGCCGCGGCAACCACCGAAACGCCTTCCACGTTGCTGGCGATGAGCCCCGCGCCCACCGTCTTGGCCACCGCCGTGCCAGTGAGCAGCGCACCACCGAAGTTCGCGACCGCGCTCATGGCAATCGCCCACTGCGGCTTCAGGGCGCGGGTGCTGACGCTGGTGGCGATCGCGTTGGCGGTGTCGTGGAAGCCGTTGATGTAGTCGAAGATGACCGCCAGGCCCAGGATGACCAGCAGGGTCAGGGTGACGCCCTCAGGCATGCTTGACGACGATGCGCTCGATCACGTTCGCCGCATCCTCGCACGCGTCAATGGCCTTCTCGCCCAGCGCGTAGACGTCCTTCCACTTGATGACCTCGATGGGGTCCTGTCCGTTCTTGAACAGTTCCGCCATAGCCTGGCGCACCAGGCGGTCGCCCTCGTTCTCCAGCCGATGGATCTCGATCCAGTATTGCTCGAGGTTCTTGAAGCCCCGCAGCTTGCCCAGGGCCGCCGTCAGCTGCTCGCACTGCCGCACGATGATCTCAGCCTGCGCCACGGCCACCGTCGACGGCTGATCAATGCCGTACAGGATGCAGGTGTCGGCGACCTCCTCGATGAAGTCGATGACGTCATCCAGGCGGCTGATCAGCGCGTGGATGTCCTCGCGATCGAACGGCGTGACGAAGGTCGCTTCCAGCTTGTGGCCGATGTCGTGGCTGATCTGGTCGCCCACGTGCTCCGCGTCGCGCAGCTGGCTGGCCAGTCGCACGCGATCCTCGTAGTTGCGGAAGAACTGCTCGAGCAGCCGCGCGGCTGCCAACACGGTCCTCGCGTCATCCAGGAACAGGGCGTAGAACTTCTCCTCCCGCGGGATCAGCGGCAGGCGCATGGCTATCCTCGTGAAGGGTCTGCAGGGTTGGCCCGCGAACAGTACCGGATGCGCTTGACCGATGCCGCACACTGGCGTCTCGAACGACTCGCGGAGGTGAGGAGGCCTCGTGATACCCCTGAATTCGGCAACCCTGCTGCACCGTCACGGGGACGACTGGCTGCCGCTGACCCCCGCCGACCATTCCTCTGTCGATCACGACGTGGAGCGCCGGCTTCTGAAAGGCGACCGGCTCTTCAAATGCGCGGAGTGCGACCTCGAGATCCTGCTTGTCCCGCCTGACTCCGGCGAGTAGCGGCTGGAGGGCCGTGTGGGATTCGAACCCACGACACGAGGATTAAAAGTCCCCTGCTCTAACCACTGAGCTAACGGCCCACGGGATGCAGGATAACGGCGCATGCCCGATCTGCTAGCCGCGGATCTCCAGGTCGCGCGCCTGGTCATCGAACGCGGGCTGGCGGGGATCTATCTGATCGC
>DASSEC010000194.1:0-2090 GCA_035696685.1 Candidatus Limnocylindria bacterium
CGACCATCCTGCTGGGAGAGATCACCAAACGCTTCGCGAGCAGCGCGCCGCTGGCACGGCTGCGTGTCGTGAGCGTGCGGGAGAAGGACATTGCGCTCCAACTGGAGGAGGGACAGGTCGATCTGGTGATCGGCACCTATGCCGTGAAGTCATCATCGCTCATGCAGCAGGCCCTCTTCAAGTCAACGGAGTACGTCTGCATCGTCCGTGCCGGGCATCCCCAAATCCGGGCGAGCCTGTCGCTCGATCAATTCGTGGCGACGGAACACGTGATCGCCGTGCAGAACGCCAAGGCGAATGACTTCGTGGACAAGGCATTGCGGGCCAAGGGCCTGAGGAGGCGAGTGGCAGTCGAGGTGCCCTCCCTGCTGCCGCTGCCGAACATCGTCGCGTCCACCGACTACGTGGCCCTGGTGCCGCGGGCGCTGGCGATGCTGTCGCAGCAGGTCAAGCCCTTGCGCATCCTCGCGCCGCCGATCAAGCCTCCGGCGCCCACGATCAGGCAGTATTGGCACCAGCGGTTCAAGGCCGACACGAGCGTGACGTGGTTGCGGAACCTGCTCCTCGGGCTGCGCGGAACCCATGTCTCCCGGCGCGGTACTTCAAGCAGCCGCGGCCGCTAACCCGTCGCACACCAGCACGATCTTGCCGATGATGCCGCCCTCGGCCAGCAGCTCCTGGGCCCGCCTTGCCTCGACCAGCGGAAAGCGCCGTGCGACCAGCGGCTTGATCTTCTGCTGTTGAAGGAGCTCGAGCAGAGCGACCAGATCCTGCCGAAACAACGCCGGCCTCAATCGTTTGAGCGTCTGGATGCTGTAGGGGACGATCCGTTTCCGGCCGGGCAGAAGCCAGCCGCCCGCGATGTACAGCGCGTAAACGGGCACGCCATGAAGGCGATTGCGCCGTCCGGTACGGCCCGAGCCCAATCCCTCGCCGCGTAGCGACGTCGTGTTGCCATAACCCACCACCTTGCCACCGGGACGGAGCGCCTCGCGCGAATGCCAGAGGTGCACACCGCCGATGGGATCGAAGACGGCGTCCACCCCCTCGCCCGTGAGGCGGTGAATTTCTTTCACGTAGTCCTGATTCCGGTAATCGATGGGGACACCGCCCAGCGCGGAAACGGCCGACGCCCCGCGCGATGAACAGGTACCGTACATCTCCAGTCCGGCCAGGCGCCCCAGCTGCAGGAGCGCCGTGCCGACCCCGCCCGACGCACCGTGAAACAACACGCGCTGGCCCCGTTTGACCCTGGCGGAGCGATGCAGCATCTGATACGCCGTGATGTAGTTCAGGATGAGGCTGACAGCCTCGGCGGCGTCCAGGCCGGCCGGCACCGGAACCAGCTCGCGCTGCGGCAGGCAGACGAACTGAGCGTACGCGCCGTGGATGGGCATCGCGGCAACGATCTGGCCCGGTTCGATGCCGGAGACACCGTTGCCGAGACTGTCCACCACGCCCACCAGGTCCCACCCGGGCGTGTAGGGGACGGGCGGCGTTTCGGGATGGACACCCTCGCGCGCCATGACGTCGGGCATGGCAACGCCTGCGCTCAGAACCTTCACCCGCACTTCTCCATCTTTGGGCTCGGGGCACTCTTCTTCGACCACCCGAAGTGCGTCGGGCCCGCCGTAGTGAGTGACGATGACGCGCTGCTGTCTCATGGCGCCCTCCTCGATCCGCGTCAACGTTGACGGGACAGCTGAAATGCTAGCGCGGGGCGACGCCTGAGTACAGTGCTGACCCGCAGGGGCCTGGGCCACCGAGGCGGGAATACCAGGCCTGCTCAACCGGGGACCGCTTCGGCCAGCGACAAGCCGCAGCTGTCCCCACGCCTGGAAGACCGCGGAAACCTCAATCCGGCGAGCTGGCCTGGATCGGACCGGGCGCGGGCTTTTCGGCCGAGCGGCGCACCAGTTCGTTCAGGGCCGTCATCGACCCATGGCCGGAGCTGGTTCTGCGGGGTGGAACACCCCTCACGGCACGCACCAGCAGCATGGCGACCGCCGCGGTAAACGCACTGGCGCCCGCCGGGTTGTCTGCCACCAGCTCGGCGACTTGCCGGATCGCGTCCGGGCTGACCTGCTCGG
>DASSEC010000195.1:0-4166 GCA_035696685.1 Candidatus Limnocylindria bacterium
TGATGGAGCACGACTGGCCGGGCAACGTGCGCGAGCTCGAGAACGCCGTCGAGCGGGCCGTGGTCCTGTCGCGGGGCAACACCATCATGCCGGAGCACCTACCTCTGGCCGCCGCGCCCACCAGCGCCGGCGGGCGCGCCCGCTCCCGCAGGGCCGCCGAGAGGAACGGCGAAGACGCCGATGCCGAGGAAGCGGCCGGGCCCAATGGCAGCGGCAACGGCGAGCACTCGAACGGGTCGTTCAAGGTGGCGGTCGAGTCGCTGGAGAGGAAGCTCATCGCCGAGGCGCTGGAGCGCCACCACGGCAACCGCTCCAAAGCGGCCGAGGAGCTGGGGATCTACCGGCGCCTGCTCTACGCCAAGATGCGCGAGTACGGCCTGGGCGAATAGGCGAGCCGTGCCGGAGGGCAGCGCTCCGGCACTCTCATGAGGAGGGTGTCAGGCCCTCGTCCAGAGGACGAAGCCGTCCCACAGGGTGTCGTTGGCAGGATCACTGTCACCCTGATCGTCCAGCTCATAGGCGGCGCCTTCCCCTCTGAGGAAGGTCAGCGTGGTGGTGCCGCACTTGGCGACGTTGAAGCGGGCGAACAGCGTGCTGCCGTCCACGAACCCGCTGAGCAGGGCCACGAATACCGTCGACGATGCGTCCTCGTTCACGCAGACGGTGCCGAACTCGTCGATGAAGACGATCTGCGGGCGATCCCCACCGGACACGAAGAGGTGAACGGTGCTGCCGTCTCCGTCGGGGAACGGTGGATCGTTTCCGATCCACTCACCGCTGAACGCGGTGGATGGGCGTGCCGCACTGGCCAGTGAGGCGGAAAGCAGCAATCCGCACACGGCTAGGCTGGTGGCCACTGAGAGTCGCTTCATGGCCTGGCCTCCGTATGTCGGCCCGGGGGCGTCGATTGGGCCCGACGCCGTTCGCGAGCCGGACGGCCATTTTGCGCGACCTGCGGCTCCATGACCAGCGCGCGCCCTACGCCACGTCGTCTGCCCCGGCCGGCGGCACGACGGTTCCCGTGGCGGTGTGGTCATGGATCGGCTCGGCGGCCTCGGCGGCCGGTGCCGTTTCGCCCCCACGGATGGCCTGGACCGATGGCAGCAGCACCACGCCAACACAGGTCGCCATGTTCAGCGCAGCAGCCACGCCCAGAGCCTGCGGGGTGCCGACCGCGACGGCGATCGGCCCGATGAGCGCATAGCCGATGGGATTCAGCGCCACCGACCCCAGCCAGTCGAACGAGCTGATCCGGCTAAGGGCGTGCTCGGGCACGTTGCGCTGGAGCGCCGTGGTCCAGAGCGTGTCGCCGATGGCGAAGCCAATGCCCGTCGTCAGCGCCACCGCCGCGATGGCAGGCAGGGGCAGCGGCACAGCCAGCGCCGCCAGCAGCAGGCCGGCCGGCAGAACGAACAGCTCGCTGGCGACCAGGATTCGGGTGAACCGCAGACGCAGGGCGAACAGGCCGCCGATCACCGCGCCCGCGGACTCGACCGCCAGGATCAGGCCCCACGCCCCAGGACCTCCCAGCTGGTTCTTGGCCACCAGCGGCCCGAGCACCAGCAGCGCCGGGAAGTAGCTCAGCTGGAAGAGGCCGAAGCTCGCGACCATGGCGACGGTCCACGGCCGGGTGATGAACTCCCGCCAGCCGTCGTGCAGATCGCCCAGGATCGATTTCGCGGCCGCCCGCGCGACCGGCGGGATGCGCATGGATGAGATGAGCGCGGCCGAGATGAAGAACGTCGCGGCGTCTGCGGTGATGGCCGTGGCCGGGCTGCCCATGGCCACCACGAGGGCGCCGAGTGCCGGCCCAACGATCTGCAGCGTGCTGCTCGCCAGGTGGAGCAGCGCATTGGCCTCCTGCAGGTGCTCGTCGCTGACCGAGTCCTTGACCATGCCCACCTGCGCGGGCCGCGAGAAGGCCGCCGCCACGCCGAACGCCACCTGGAGGGCGGCGATGTTCCAGACATTCGCGTTACCGGTGAAGAGCAGCGCCGCGGTGCCCACCTGCGCCACGCCCTTGACCAGGTCGCTGCCGACCATGATCGCGCGGCGGCTGAGCCGATCGGCGAAGACGCCACCGAGCAGCAGCAGGATCACGACCGGGACCTCGCGGCCCAGGAGCACGATCCCCAGGTCCATGGCGCCGCCGAACTCCAGCACGGCGAAGGCCAGCGCCACGGTGGCCATGCCGCCACCCAGTTGGGAGATGGTGTTGGCGGCCAGGTATCGGGCGAAGCTCCGCTCGCGGAGGACGACCAGGTCTTGGCTGAACTTCACGATCCGAATCTCACGACCCGAGTCTATTGCGTCCCTTCTCCCCCAACCGGTACGCAATCAGCGGGTAATCCAGCGGAGGAGCTGACGCTCAGGTGCGTTTCACCCATGCTGCGGATGAGCTGGCGGAGGAGCGCCGGGTGCGCCGCCGTCCGCAGCCCAATCACTCGGCCGGGTAACTAGCCGTTGCCTGCGCTCCGGGCCCGGTTGGCAGGGGGCGTGCAGGGGGAGGGACGAGGGTCGGTGGTATCCTCACGACCACGCACGAACGCACGAATTGAGGCTTGGGCCATATGTTCAGCCGCGTACGCATCGCAATCCGCTTCTTCTTCGTGGGGCTGGCGGTCGGTGTCCTGCTCGCGCCCCGCTCCGGCAAGGAGACCCGGCGGATGGTGCGCGAGCGTGCCGATCGGCTCCTCAACGACCTGCTGGATGCCGCCACGCTCGGCGCCTTCGACTCCGGGGCAGACCCCGGCGCCAATGCGGATGAGCCTGCCAAGGCGAGCACGTCGCGCAGCACGAACGGGCGGACGCGCAAGTCCACCACGACAACCAGCGCCGCCAGCGGGGCCGCCTGAGGGCGGCTTCTCGGTACACGGCCGCGTCTGCAAGGGCGCGGCCGTTCGCGTCTGAGGCGGAGCCACTCGCGCCATGAGCCGATGGTGGCGCCGCGCTACCCGCTTCCGCAGCGACCAGGTGGCCATGAGCCTGGCCGATGCGCGCGAGCACATGGTCGCCACCCAGATCGAAGCACGCGGCCTGCGCGACCCGGAACTGCTGCGGGCCTTTCGTACGGTGCCGCGCGAGCTGTTCGTGGAGTCGGAGGTGCCCTACGGCGACCAGGCGCTGCCCATCGACTCGGGGCAGACCATCTCGCAGCCGTACGTGGTGGCGTTCATGACCGACGCTGCACGGCCCAGGGGTGAGGCGGGCTGGCGGGGAGCGACCGCGCTGGAGATCGGGACCGGGAGCGGCTACCAGGCTGCGATCCTGGCCGAGCTGGGGGCGGAGGTGACCAGCGTGGAACGCCACGAGCGACTCCATCGGGCTGCCCGGGAAGCCCTCCTGCAAGCTGGCTACCCGAACGTGCGGCTCATCGCCGGAGACGGGTCCCGTGGCTTCCCGGAGAACGCGCCCTACGACGCCGTGCTGGTCACGGCTGCCGGTCCATCGGTTCCGTTGCCGCTGCTCGAACAGCTGAGCTCGGAGGGCGGGCGGCTGGTGATGCCGGTGGGGGCGCGGGAGCACCAGTGGCTGACCCTGGTGGTGCGCACCGGGGACGACTACGCCAGCAAGCCACTCGAGCCGGTGGTCTTCGTCCCGCTCATCGGCGAGCAGGGTTATGGCCCGGGCGAGTGATGAGGACGCGGTCGGCCCACCCTAGCGAAAGAGGACGAGCCACTGCTGCAGCAGGCCGGTGATGTACGCCGCGATGGCCAGGCCGACGAGCAGGACGATAACGCGCAGCCACAGGTTCGGCAGGATCAGGGCGCCGGCGACGCCGGCGATGGCGGCAAGCGCCGCCAACAGCAGCTGAATATCGCGGCCGAGATGCACGGCGACAGATTACGCGCGGCCGGGCTGCGGATCTCGTCTAGCGCGTCGGGTGGCTTCGCGCTACGCCGCCTCGACGCAGTCGAGCCGGCTGACGAACGATGGCTCCGAGCCTGGAAGCTGCTGCAGACGTCAAATGGCTGACCGTCGTCAGGCCACGCGACGTTGCGCGCGCGCTGCTGCGCGACCCGGCCACAACGAGCAGTACGCTGGCCCGACGCGCGGCCGCAGCCCTTCGGCGGACCGACGCCGCAGCCGCCTTCAGCAGCATGATGGACCTGGCTAGAATGCGCAGCACCGTCCGGCCCAGCGCAACCCCCGAGCCGGTGGTCCGA
>DASSEC010000196.1:0-5879 GCA_035696685.1 Candidatus Limnocylindria bacterium
CCTGTACGCCAAGGACGTGCTGGACCAGAGCTTCCTGCCCTTCCCGGAGAACTACGGCTGGATGGCGAGCGCCCTTGGCCTGGGCAGCGTGATCGGCGGCCTGGTCATCGGCTCCGTCGCCACCCGCACTCCAAAGGGGCCCATGACCATCGCGGGCTTCATCCTGCTGGGCCTCTCGCTGCTGTCAGCCGGTCTGGTGCGGAACGTGTACGCGGCCATTGGCCTGTTCTTCCTGGTGGGGGTGGCCAACATGCTCTACCTGGTGCCGACGATCACCCTCTTCCAGGAGCGCACCCCGCAGCGCCTGTTCGGGAGGGTGGTCTCCAGCCGGCAGGCACTGACGTTCGGGGCCATGGCGGTCTCGCAGGGGCTGGCCGGCTACCTGGCCGGGATCATCGGCTCGGCGGAGGTCCTGATGCTGGGCGGGGGGCTGATCGCGGTGGCAGGACTCATCGGCATCTTCGTGCCAGCAATGCGCAACGCGCGCTAGCGAGCTCGCTCGGACTCGCTGGTCCCGAAACGCGGTCTCACGCGAGCTTCACCCGTGGGTCAATGGTCGTGTACAGCAGATCAACGACGAGGTTCGCGACGATGATGATGCTCGCAGTCACCAGCGTCAGCCCCGTGATGACCGGCAGGTCCGACTGCGTGACCGAGTCCAGCGCCAGCGCACCAAGGCCGGGCAGCGAGTACAGGTTCTCGGTGATGACCGTCCCGCCCAACAGGTAGGCGAGGTCGATGCCGGCGCTGGTCACGATTGGCGTGAGCCCGGCGCGCAGGGCGTGCCTCACCACCACGGCCCGCTCTGGCAGGCCCTTGGACCGCGCGGTGCGGACGTAGTCCTCCCCGAACGTCTCCAGCACCTGGTTGCGGGTCAGGCGGATGTAGTAGGCCAGGTTGAAGATGGCGAGCGTGATCCACGGCAGGATCATGGTCTGGAAGAACCCGGGCAGGTTGTCCCACGGCTCCACGAACGCTGGATACGGCAGCCAATGAAGCTTGAGAATCACGAAGAAGATGAGGAGCAGGCCGATGAAGAAGGTCGGGAACGAGTAGCCCACGAGCGCCAGGCCCATCAGGAACCGATCCGGCCAGTGACCGCGGCTCAGCGCCGCGACGATACCCAGAATGACGCCGAATGACATCCAGAGGAGAAATGCGCCGATCGCCACCCAGAATGTGACGGGTGCGGCCCTTGCCAGCAGTGAACCCACCGTTTCTCGACGGAAGAAGGAATAGCCCAGGCACGGCGCGGCGCACACGATGGGGTCCGGCGAGTCCGGTGAGAACGTTCTGCCGGCGACGATGCCGGTGAGGAACTTCTGGTACTGCACCAGGACTGGCTCGTCCAGGCCGAGACGGTGCCGGTTGGATTCCACGATCTCCGGCGAGCAGGCCTTGCCGCAGGTGAGGCGTGCAGGATCGCCTGGCAGCAGGCTGAACAGGAAGAAGACCGTGACGGTCAGCAGGAATAGCAGGATGATCATCCCGATCACGCGGCGGACCAGATAGCCGGCCAACCTGCCACCCCTCCGAGAGACGCTCATGCTCGTCCCGTGTCATCCAGCAGTCAATAGCGCACACCGCCCACTTCGTGGCTGGCGGGGCGGCCTCGCGACGCTCCTTCTCTCACTCACGGCTGCGTGTGGGCCGACGCCCGGCAGCTCACCGGTGATCGGCAGCGACCTGGCTGCCCGCGCGACGTCCGTGTGCGAGGCAGCGCTGGCGTCCAAGCAGGCATGGGCGGCGTTCCCGATCCCGAGCTTCGACCCGACCCATCCGGCCGCCTCTGCCCTGCCGCAGGTAGCGACGTGGCTCAAGGACGAGGTCTCGCCGACCTTCGACAAATGGCTTTCGGACCTGCGGGACCTTGGTACGCCAGACACGGGACAGCAGCCCTGGTCGCGGGTGCTTGCCGCGGTGGAGCGCATCGTCGAGCTGAACGCCGCGCAGGTGGCAGCGGCGAAGTCGGGGGACAGCTCCGCGTTCGCGACTGCCACGAACGATCTGCGTGCCAGCCAGGTGGAGCTCGAGTCAGCCACCGCGGCGGCTGGCGTGCCCAAGTGCGCGGACGTGCACAAGTGAGCCCCTGGTCAGTCTCCCCGACGTGACCTAAGACCCGCATCGTTGGTGGCAAACGACTCTGGGGAGAGCGGGACAAACGGCCTCTAATCCGGGTGCGGAGGAGGTCATGACATGACACGCGTGCAGGTGATTTACGCGACCCGTCACGGCGGCAGCGCGGGCATTGCCGAGCGAATTGCCCAGGTTCTGCGTGACGAAGGTTCAGATGTGGTGGTGGCCAACGCGGCGGAGTCCCCGGATCCCAGCGGCTACGACGCTTACGTTGTTGGCAGCGGGGTCTACATGGGCAGCTGGGTCAAGGAAGGCGTCGAGTTTCTCGAGCGCAACCAGGCGGAGCTGGCCACGAAGCCGGTCTGGCTCTTCAGCAGCGGTCCGCTGCTGGGTTCGTCCAAGCAGACTCCGGGAGTGGATCGGCTGACTGATGCGCTGGGTCCCGAGGACGGACCGGGCAGCGGCGGCCGCAAGAAGGTAGAGGGGCTGGCGGCGGCAATCCACGTGCGCGGCCACGAGGTCTTCATGGGAGCGTTCGACCCCAAGGACCCGCCGAAGTCCATGCCGGAGCGGCTGGTGAGGCTCATGCCCGCCGCAAAGCGCGTCCTGCCCACCGGTGATTTTCGCGACTGGGACAGGATCGAGGCATGTGCGCACGAGATCGCGGCGCAGCTGACGGCAGCAGTGCCCGTGGCTTGAGGCCAAGGGATCGGCTCCGGGCTGGAGCAGCAGCGGGAGCGGCAAGGTGAGCGTCATCCTCGCGGGCTGTCCGCGAATGGGAGGGCAGCGTCCGCAGCGACCATTCAGGCGGTACGGCATTGGGGGTGGACGGCGCATCGGACCGGAGCGCGTTGAGAGAGGCCGTCCAAATCCGGACACGAGGGCGCTGGCCGCTGGGGTGACGCGGGCTGCCAGCAAGCAGACCTACTTCACCATCCGGTTCCTGGTGGAGCCTGCGCGTCGGCACGCAGCCTTCTGCGCCTACGCCTACTTCCGCTGGGTGGATGACGTCCTGGATGCGCCGGATCACCGGCCAGTGGAGGAGGCACGCCGCGGCCGGATCGCCTTCCTGGAGCGCCAGCAGGCGCTCCTCGAGCGCTGCCTGCGGGGGGACGCGCCCGCTGACGTCGCCGGTAACGAGGCCATGCTGGTCGACCTCCTCCAGCCCGGCAGCGGACCACGGGCCGCGCTCGAGACCTACCTCCGCCAGATGATGCGGGTCATGGACTTCGACGTGCGCCGGCGCGGGCGGCTCGTCACAGCCGGGGAGCTGGAGCAGTACACGGCCTGGCTGGCGACCGCTGTCACGGAGGCGATGCACCACTTTCTGGGCGACGGCACGTACGAGCCATACGACGAGACGCGCTACCTGGCGGTCACGGGCGCCCACATCCTGCACATGCTGCGGGACACCTACCCGGACCTGGACGCCGGCTATTTCAACGTCCCGCGAGAGGTGCTCGCGGCGAACCGCATCCGGCCGACCGCCGTGGACACCGACGCGTATCGGGCCTGGGTCCGCGAGCGCACCCGGCTGGCGGGTGCCTGCCTGGATGCGGGCCGCGCGCACTTCCAGCGTGTCGAAAGCTGGCGGCACCGGGTGGCCGGCCTTGCGTACATCGCCCGCTTCGAGTGGCTGCTTGCACAGCTCGAGCAGGACCGATTCCTGGTGCGGCCGGACTACCCCAGCCCGGCCCATGTCGCGACGGCGTTCCAGGTCGGCCGGCAGGCCGTGTGGCATCCGCGTGTCGGCGCGGGGGAACGGATCCCGGCGTGACGCGCTCCGCGATCGTCATCGGCTCGGGCATCGGCGGCCTGACCGCTGCCACCCACCTCGCCCAGGCGGATTGGGACGTCACCGTCCTGGAGCAGAACGAGCGCCCGGGAGGTCGCTGCGGACGGTTCGAACGCGGCGGCCATCGGTTCGATACGGGACCCACCTTGATGGTGATGCCGCTCGTTTACGAGGCCGAGTTCCAGGCGATGGGGTCGTCCGCGACGCGGGTCCTGGATCTGTCGCGTGTGGATCCGACCTACCAGCTGGTCTTCGATGACGGCAGCAGCCTGTCGCTGACGTCCGACCGGTCAGCACTGGCTGACGCGCTGGAATGCATCGAGCCAGGCAGCGCGGACGGCCTCGAGCGCTACATGGTCGAGGGCGGCCGCCACTACGACTTCGTCCTGGATCGCATGGTGAGCCGTGACGCCCGGCTCTCGCTTGACCTGGCGACCGTCTACACCGGCGCGCGGGCGCTGCGGGTCAAACCCTTCGCCAGGCATTACCGGCACATGTCCGCCTTCTTCAGCGCGCCACGGCTGAAGAGCGCCTTCACGTTCCAGGATCTCTACGTGGGCCTCAGCCCATTCGAGGCTCCGGCGACGTTCTCACTGCTGCCGTACTCGGAGCTGGCGCACGGGGTCTGGTACCCGAAAGGGGGCATGTACAGCGTGGTTGAGGCGCTGGTCGCGCTCGCCCGCCAGGCCGGCGTGAATTTCCAGTTCGGCGCATCCGTGTCAGGGATCATCACCCATTCGCGACGAGCGGCCGGCGTCAGGCTCCGCGATGGATCCGACATGGGGGCCGATGTTGTGCTGGCCAACGCCGACCTTCCGTACGTCTACGACCGCCTCCTCCCGCCGAATGGCGTGGCCAAGTCGCTGCTGCGCAAGCAGTACTCATGCTCCGCCATCAGCTTCTTCTGGGCCGTGGACAAGCCGTACGACGCGTTGGTGCCGCATACGTTGTTCCTGGCCGATGACGCGCGGGCGAACTTCGACGCCATCACTCACGGCCTGGGCCTTCCCGCGAACCCCAGCCTGTACGTCCACGCGCCGGCGAGCCTGGATCCATCCGTCGCACCGTCGGGTCACGACAGCCTGACCGCCATCGTGCCGGTCATGCACCTGGACGAGGACGGCCGGCAGGACTGGGACGAGCTGCGCGACCGCGCCCGCGAGCACGTCTTCCGCCGCCTGGCCAGCATCGGCGTGTCAGACGTCGAGGCGCACATCAAGTTCGAGGAAAACCTCACGCCGGTCTCGTGGGCGCGGCAGCACAACCTGGTCAAGGGGGCCACCCACGGCCTGTCCCACAAGCTCACCCAGATGGCGTTCTTCCGGCCGGCGAACCGACATCGGCACTACCGAAACCTGTACTTCGCTGGCGCCAGCACGCATCCCGGCACCGGCGTGCCCATGGCCATGATCTCCGGACGCCTGGCCGCACAGCGCATCCTCGCGGAGCAGCCATAGGCACGGCCATGATCCAGCGGGTCGTCCTGGTCGCTCCCCGGGGGTTCTGCGCCGGGGTGGCACGGGCCGTGGCGCTGGTCGAGTGGGCGCTGGCAACCCTGCCGCATCCGGTCTACGTGCGCCGGGCGATCGTCCATAACCGGAGCGTGCTGGCGCGGCTGCGGGACGCTGGGGCGTGCTTCGTCGACGACCTGGGCGAGGTGCCGGCGGGCGCGGCGGTCATCTTCAGCGCCCATGGCGTGGCCCCCTCCGTCCGGGACCAGGCCGCGAGACGAAACCTGCGCGTCATCGATGCCACGTGTCCCCTGGTCGGCAAGGTCCACCGCGAGGTCCGACGCTTCGCCGATGAGGGCATGGACGTGATCCTGGTGGGCCACGCGGGCCACGATGAAGTCATCGGGACCATGGGACAGGCCGCCGGCGTGCAGCTGGTCGAGAGCGTGACCGATGCGGATCGGGTCCGCGTTGCCAACCCGGACCGCGTCGCCTGCGTCACCCAGACCACGCTCAGCCAGGCGGACGTGGCTCCGATCCTCAAGCGCCTGCGACGG
>DASSEC010000197.1:0-2931 GCA_035696685.1 Candidatus Limnocylindria bacterium
CCGAGTGGCTGGATATGCCGCTGCGCCAATCGGCCACGCTCCCGCACGGCAGTAGCGCGCCTCCCCGCAGCACGCCCCAGCATCGGCGCCCGCACGCCTCGCGCCCACCCGGCCGTTGGTCCGGGGCGCATGGCCAAGATGGGTTACGGCACCATTGCGTCGCATGGACGACGGCAGGCCCGGCATGGCGGCGCCATGGGAGCAGCGCCCGCGCGGCGCGCGCCTCTCCTTCGCCCTGGTGCTGGCGCTGGCCATGGGCACCAGCACCTACGCCGGTTATGCCTTCGGCGTGCTCGGCCCCACGATCCGCGACGAGTTCGCGATCAGCCGCTTCCAGCTCGGCCTGCTCACGGCCTGCTTCTTCCTGGTCGGCGGGCTCCTCTCCTTCGCCGCGGGTCGTGTCACGGACCGGTACGGCGCGCGGCGGGTCATGGTCTCCGCCTTCGCGGTGGCAGCTGGCTCGATCGTGGGCATGGCCGCCGCGCCGTCGTTTCCCTGGATGCTGGCGCTCGCCGGCGCCGCGGGCCTGGCACTGGCCACCGGCAACCCAGTGACCAACAAGCTCGTGGCCGACCACCTGCCTCCGGGCCGGCGCGGGCTGGTCATGGGTGGCAAGCAGGCCGGCGTGCAGGTCGGTGCGTTCCTCGCCGGCGCGCTGCTAGCGCCGCTCGCCGTGCAGGTCGGCTGGCGCACGGCGTTCGGCTGGAGCGCAGCCATCCCTCTGCTCGGGCTGGTCGGCGCGCTGCTCCTTATCCCGAGCGCGGCCGGGACCGAGGCGGGTCGCGCGCCGGAAGGCGGCGCCGGCGACGGCAGCCTGCCGCCCGGCGTGCGCTGGCTGGCGGGCTATGCTTTCCTGATGGGCAGCGGCGTAGCCGCCATCAACGCCTACCTGCCCCTCTACCTGGTCGAGCGCGGCGGCGCGTCGCCGGCACTCGCCGGCTCGGTGGCCGCCACCATTGGCGTGGTGGGCATCGGCTCGCGCATCGCCTGGGGCTGGGCGAGCGAACGAATGCCTTCGTTCAGTCTGCCGCTCCTGCTCCTGGGCATCGGCGCGGTGCTCGCCGTGGCGATGGTGGCTGCCGTCGAGAGCCTGGGCCTCTGGATCGCATGGCCGGCCGCCATCCTGTTCGGGGCGAGCGCCGTGACCTGGAATGCGGTGGGCATGCTGGCGGTGATCACCGAGTCGGGCAGCCGGCTGGCCGGGCGAGCCTCAGGCGTGGTGACGGCCGGCTTCTACATCGGCTTCGTGGGCAGTCCCATGGTCTTCGGGCTGGTCGTCGACGCGGTGCACGACTACGCCCCGGCATGGCTCCTGGTCGCAGCTGTCTTTGCCGCCACGGCGGTGGTGGTGCTGGGCTGGCGCAGGGCAAGCGGTCTCCGGGAACGTCAGAAGGGCTTGACGACCATCAGGTAGACGACCACCAGCAGGCCCACACCGCCCAGCGCCGCGATGGGCACCGGGTTCCAGCTCTGCAGCTCGCGCTCGGCCTGGGCCAGGTCTGCCGGGGGAGGCGGCTCCTTGTCGCGGCCCGTCTCCAGGCCATATGCCACGCGTGCCCGCCGCAGCTTCATGGCACCCATCGGCGTCATGCCGGCAACCACGACCACCAGCACCGCGATCGACAGCCACAGCCACCACTTGCCCCAGAAGCCGCCCATGAAGCCCAGCCAGATGCCGGTCACCAGGAAGCCCAGCATGCCCACGATCATCACCCACGAGTTGACGGCAAGTCGGGATGCGTCCAGGAGTGCAGCCACGCGGACCGGATCGCGCTCCTTGCGCAGCTGGAACGCGATGGCCGCCGACGCGCCGTGGACGAGCACGAAGAGGAGGACGAACGCGACGTGCAGGAAGATCAGGGTCAGCCGCAGGTCAGGCATCTCGGGCACCTCACATGACGCTGTGGCCGAGAGCCTAGCAGGCCCGCATGCGGTCACGAAGGGTGCAATCCTCTAGGCCGATGCCTCCCGATCGCCGATTCAGCCGCCGTACCCTGCTCGGCGGCGTGCTGGGTGGCGCGGCCGCCCTGCTGGCGGCCTGCGCCAGCGAGGCGCTGCGCAGCACCACCCCCACGCTTCGCCCGACGCCGAGCGTTGTGTCCAGCCCGACGGCGGTCACCACGCCCAGCGCCGCTCCCTCGCTGAGCCTCGCGGCGAAGGTGGGGCAGATGCTGCTGGTCGGCTTCCGCGGCACCGACGCCGATTCGTCGGCCTCCATCCTGGCCGACATTCGCGACCGCTCACTCGGTGGCGTGGTGCTGTTCAGCAGCGACCAGCCGACCGGCAGCCCGTTGCGCAACATCGTGTCACCGGGGCAACTGGTGTCGCTCACGGCGGCGCTCCAGGATGCGGCCAGCGCGTCGGAGCCGGGCCTGCCGCTGCTCGTGGCAGTCGACGAGGAGGGCGGCCAGGTCGCGCGGCTGGATCCCGCCCATGGCTTTCCCCCGACTGAATCCGCGGCAGCTCTGGGCGCCCGCAACGACGCCACCTACACGAGGGCCGCCGGGCAGGCAATCGCCACCACGCTGCGGGCTGCCGGCATCAACCTGAACCTGGCGCCGGTCGTGGACGTGGACGTCAACCCGAACAACCCGATCATCGGAGCCCTCGACCGCTCGTTCGGCGCCGATCCGGCGCTGGTCAGTCGGCAGGCGCGCGCCTTCATCAACGGGCACCACGCGGCGGGCGTGCTGACGACACTGAAGCACTTTCCGGGGCACGGCTCGTCGACCGCCGACAGCCACCTGGGCGTGGTCGACGTGACCGGCACCTGGTCGTCGGCGGAGCTGGATCCGTACCGACGGCTGATTCCCGCCGGCGTGGTCGACACCATCCTCACGGCGCACGTGTTCAACGCGAAGCTTGACCCCGACAACCCGGCGACCCTGTCGGCGGCGACCATCGACGGCCTGCTGCGCGGGCAGCTCGGCT
>DASSEC010000198.1:0-2575 GCA_035696685.1 Candidatus Limnocylindria bacterium
CTCACCAACGACTTCAACCTGAACCGTGTCGCCGAGCTGCAGGGCATCCGCGTCCTGAACATCAATGAGCTGGCGAACGCGGTCAAGGCCGTGGTCCATCCCGGCGAGGAGATGACGGTCAAGGTCATCCAGGAGGGCAAGGAGCCAGGGCAGGGGGTGGGCTATCTCGAGGACGGCACCATGATCGTGGTCGAGGGGGGCAGCCGCTTCATGGATTCGGAGATCCCCATCACCGTCACCCGCGTGCTGCAGACGGTCGCCGGCCGGATGATCTTCGCCCAGCCGCGCGAGGCGCCCCAGCCTGTCCGATGACCCGGCCTGTCCGATGACCCGGCCTGACCGATGACCCAGCTGGTTGCCGCCATCCTGGTCGCCGCCGGGCAGAGCCGCCGCTTCGGCGGCGACAAGATGTGGATCGATATCTGGGGCCGCCCGGTCTGGCGTTGGGGGCTGGACACGCTGCTGTCCGTCCCCGGCATGTCGCTGGTGGCCGTCGTCGCGCCCGCCGAAGCGCTGGAGCGATACAAGGCAGCTCTGCCACCGGACGCAAGCGACCGGGTGGTGGTCGTGGTCGGCGGCGCGGAGCGCACCGATTCCGTAGTGGCCGGCATCGCCGCGCTCACCGCGGCCCAGGTCGGCGAGGACACCCCTGTGCTCGTCCACGACGCCGCGCGGCCCGCGGCCTCCGTGGAGCTCATGGTCCGGGTGGTCGGGGCCGTGCGCCAGGGAACCGGCGTCGTGCCACTGGTGCCGGTGGGCGACTCTCTGAAGACGGTGGATGGCAGCGGGGCAGTGACCGGCATGGTGGACCGGGAAACCGTCCAGGCCGCCCAGACGCCGCAAGGGGCAACGCTGACGCAGCTCCGCGCCGCGATGGAAGAGACCCACGCCTGGGGGCGGCCGACCACTGACGAGGCATCGGCCATGGCCTCGGGCGGCATCCCGGTTCGTGCGGTGGATGGCGAGCCGATGAATCGCAAGCTGACCGAGCCGGGCGACGAGGCGGCGCTTCGCGCGACGCTGGCCGGCCACAGTGCACCGGTGGGCACGCCGACGGTCGCCGAGGGGGCGCGCGCCGGGATCGGCTTCGACGCGCACCGGCTCGAGGAGGGCCGCGAGCTGCGCCTGGCCGGCCTGGCGTTCCCACGGGAAGCCGGCTTGGTCGGCCATTCCGATGGCGATGCCGCGCTGCACGCTGTGATTGACGCGCTCCTGGGTGCTGCCGGCCTGGGGGACGTGGGCTCGCTGTTCCCACCGGACGACGAGCGGTTCCGCGACGCTGACTCCGGGGAGCTGCTGCGTCTCGCAGTGACGCGGCTGCGTGAAGTGGGCTGGCTGCCGGCTTCGCTGGACCTGGCGATCGTTGCGCGACGACCGCCGATCGCGCCACGTCGCGACGAGATCGTGGCGCGTTTGGCCGATCTGACGGGCATCCCTGCCGGCGCCATCAGCGTGAAGGGCACGACCTCCGACGGGCTCGGTTTCGCGGGAGCGGAGGGCATTGCCGCGTACGCCGTCGCAACCGTGGAGCCCGCTTGACCGAGTGGATCGGGGGCCGCCGGCCGGTGGCCGAGGCGCTGGCCGCCGGCCGCGAGGCAATACGGCTGCTGGTGTCGAGCAGCGCCAGGCCCAGCACGGAGCTGAAGGCGATCCTGGCCGCGGCCCGGGATGCATCGGTGCCGGTCGAGCCAGTTGCGGGCGACCGGCTGGCGCGGCTCGCGGGCTTCGACGGCCACCAGGGCGTGCTGCTGGAGGTCGGGGAGCGGCGGTTCGCCGACCTGGCGGAGATGCTCGCCCGAGCGGCCAGCGCAAACCGCGATCCGCTCATCCTGGTGCTCGAGAACCTGCAGGACCCGACGAACTTCGGGACCTTGTTGCGCTCCGCCGAGGCTGCCGGCGTGGATGGCGTGGTGTTCCCGGCACGGGCCTCCGCACCGCTTTCCGCGGCCGCCGTCAAGGCCAGTGCCGGCGCCAGCGAGCATCTGCTCCTGGCGCGGGTGGACTCGTTGGGGCAGGCGTTGCGCGACCTGCAGGCAGCCGGGCTGCGCGTGGCGGCGGCCGACCAGGGCGCGCCGGCGTCCGCCTGGGACTCGGACCTCGGCGGCCCGCTGGCCGTTGTCGTCGGCAGCGAGGGCGAGGGCGTGTCAGGTGCCACGCGCCGGCGGGCCGACCTGCTGGTCAGCTTCCCGATGTCCGGTCGCGTGGCGTCGCTGAACGCCGCCACGGCCGGCGCGCTGCTCCTCTTCGAGGTCGTTCGCCAGCGATCGCCGGGCGCCAGCCCGTAGAATCGGGCACGTGCCGACGTAGCTCAACGGTAGAGCAGCGGTTTTGTAAACCGCCGGTTGTGGGTTCGATTCCCTCCGTCGGCTCCACGACTTTCGAAGCCGATGAGGTTTGTTTCAGACACTGGCATGCCCATGGACGCCGACACTGCCGGAGAAACGCTCGATACCTGGGACGCGGCGGTTCGTGTGCTCGGTGGCTATCGCCTCATGGTGCTGACGCGCTGACCGGTGGACGCCCAGCCGCCGACCGAGACGGCTAGCATGAAAGCCGTTGCCGCTCACACGAGGTC
>DASSEC010000199.1:0-7614 GCA_035696685.1 Candidatus Limnocylindria bacterium
CTGCAGTAATGGATCTGCGACCCGTCGCGCAGCCCACGCTTGCGCAGCTCGTGGTCGATCAGGAACGCCACCTCAAGCGGGGCCGGCGGGCACTTGTACGGCATGCCGGCGATGCCGATCACGATCCTGCCGCCCGTGAACCCATCCAGCGCCGCCCGCAGTCGCATGGCTGCGTCCGGGCCGTAGAAGTGGTGCGCCTCAGCCTCGAAGCTGGGGATCTCCTCGGGAACGATGCGTGAGCCGGTGGCGAGCACCAGCTGGTCGTAGCCGAGGACCCGTCCAGTCTCGAGTCGCACCGTGCGGGCAGGCTCGTCGACCGCGACGACTCGGCCGATCTCGAGCTCCACCCGGTCGTCGAGCAGCGTCCGCTCGCGGCGCTTCAGGCGCTCCGGCCGCTCGTTGCCCATGGCGATGTACATGAACCCCGGCTGGTAGACGTGCTCCCCCTCCGCATCCACCACCGTCAGGCGGACATCTTCACGGTCGAGCTCGCGGCGCAGCTTCCTGGCGAGCAGGTTCGCGACCAGCGTCCCGCCCACGCCGCCGCCGATGATCACGATGCGTTGCATCTCGTTGCTCCTGGCGACGGCTCAGCGTCGCTTCTCGACGATGATCTCGTCGTATCCGTCGCGGCTTTCCACGCCGACGAGAAGATGGCCGGCCTTCTCCACCCACTTGGGGATGTCGAGCCGGGAGCCGGCGTCCGTGGACCACACGGCCAGCACGTCGCCGACCTGGCCCTCGCGAATGCCGCGGATCAGCTCCATCAGCGGACCCGGGCAGAACGATCCGCGGGCGTCGATCGTCCGCGTGACCGGAACCTCGATCACCATCATGGCGTTACCGTCCTTTCGACCACGCGGTAATCAGATGAAGAGGGTGGCGTCTGCCTGGGTCATGAGCTCCAGGGCCGCCGCCGCGCCGACTGCCGGCTCGACGCCTTCGATCAGCTGGTCGGCGCCGACGCCCATCATGTCCATGCTCATCTGGCACGGGATCAGGCGGACCCCCAGGGCCTGGGCCATTTCCAGCAGCTCGCCCGGCTTGGCGACGCCGTACTGGCGGGCCAGCCGGTGCATCATCCAAGGCCCCATGCCGGCGAAGTTGAGCTTCGACAGCTTCAGGTGGTCGATGCCGGGCCGGTTCATCATGGCCAGCATCTTCTGCATCCAGTTCTTGCTGGTGATGCGGACGTCCGGCCGCACCAGCGGGAACAGCCCCCAGAACGTGAAGAAGATGCTCACCTGCATGCCGCTGGCGGCGGCGCTGCTGGCCAGGATGGTCGTCGCCCAGGTGCGCTCGAGGTCGCCGCTCTCGGCGACGATCACCAGCTCCTTGGTCTTGGTCGGGACCGCGGCGTCGGGCTGGGTCTCCGCCATCGGCACCGGGTCATCCAGGCCCGAAAGCAGCTCGGGCGGAAGCATCACCCGCTCGGGGGTGATCGTTGCGGTCATTGGATTGCCTCACTTTCGGACGAGCACGAAGCGGTACACGCCATCGGCCTCGCTGCTGTGCAGGAGCCGATGGCCCGTCGTTCGGGCCCATGCCATGAAGTCCTTCTGCGAGCCCGGGTCGGTGGCCAGCACCTCGACCAGGGTTCCGCTGGGCAGGTCCTTCACAGCCATTGCGGTTCGCACGATCGGCAGGGGGCACGACAGGCCCCGCGCGTCGACGCGATGGGCGATGTCGGTGGATGTCATTTGGTTTCGATGCCTCCGTGGGCGATAGGTCAGATGAAGACCACCGGCCCCTCGCCGGCGGCCATCCAGAACGCGGCGACCCCTTCGACGCCGTCCACCAGGCCGTCGAGGTCGCCAGGGGTGATGGCAAGCAGGTCCATGGACAGCGAGCAGGCCTGGATGTCGACTTCGCCGAGCTCCTTGGCGTCGCGCAGGATCTGCGACCAGTGCTGCTGACCAGCAGCGGCGAGCGCAGTCGTGGCCGCCCGTCCCTCATCCCCCGCTTCGGGGGCAAGGCCGTGGTCCCTGGTCACGCGCTCGGTGCGAAACGCATCGAGCGCCCAGTACTGCAGGAAGATGTGCACCGGCTTGCCGAGCGCGGCGGCACCGGCCGTCATGACGGCGGCCGACTGCAGCTTGTCGTCGGTGCCCGAGAAGAGCACCACGGAAAGCGGCTGATCCATTTGGCTAGCTCCTGACCGAAAGGCGTCCTTCCACTGCGGCCGGCCGTTCGCCGATCGAGGCTGAGGCCAGGCTCATCAAGCGTCGTTGCATGGCCTGCCGCATCAGCGCACAGGCGCGGATCACGTCGGGATCGGCCAGCCGGTACTCGATCTCGCGACCCTGTCGCTCGGCGAGCACCAGCCCGCTGGCGCGCATCAGCGCCAGGTGCTGCGAGACGTTCGGCTGGCTCATCCCCAACCGATGGGCGAGGCTGCCCACGTTTGATGGCTTCGCCGCGAGCTCATGGAGGATCTCCAGCCGTCGCGGGTGGGCCAGGGTACGCAGGGTCTCTGCCTGCAGCTCGTACACGCGATCCATGGCACCAGCCTGCGCACATGCAGAAATGCGCATCAGTGCCATGTGTCGCACGCCGCGGAGCCGAACGGCCCCACGCAACCGGGACAGCCCGAGCGCGGGTCAGGCCCGGGCGGCCTCCAATGGCAGCCAGATGGTGAAGGTGGAGCCGTGGCCCAGCCGGCTCTGGACCTGGATCCGGCCACCCATCAGCTCGACGAGCGTGCGCGACCCCGACAGGCCAAGCCCGGTGCCGGCCACGCTGCCGGTGTTCGTGCCGCGGAACATGGGCGTGAAGATGCGCGGGATCTCCCTGACGGCGATGCCAATGCCGTGGTCGGTGACCGCCACTGTGCCGTGCGACCCGTCGGAGCTCACCGTCACGTCAATGGAGCCACCATCCGGGCTGTACTTGACGGCGTTGCCGAGCAGGTTGTCCAGCACGCGACCCAGCCGCGAGGCATCCCAGTTGCCGATGATCTCCGAGACGTCGGCGCTGACCTTGAAGGCATGGCGTTCGTCCGCCGATCCGGCATGCTCCCGGACCCGTTCGTTGACCAGCGCCACCAGATCCGTCGGTTCGAGCTGCAATGGGACCTTCCGACCTCCCCGCAGCAGGCTGACGTCCATCAGCTCCGACACCAGCCCCGTGAGCCGGTTGGCGCTCTCGTCGATATCCGTCAGCCAACGGTTCAGCGGGGCGATGTCGGCCGGCTCCTGTCCCAGGTGGCGCAGTGCCAGCTGGGCGTAGCCGCGCACCGCGGCCAGCGGGGTGCGCATGTCGTGGGAGGCAATGGCCAGGAACTCGTCCCGCTGGCGGAGCGCCTCGTTCGCCTCCGACATCAGCTTGGCGGCGTCGATGGCGCTGCCCGCGCGGCGACCCAGCTCCTCAGCCATGGCGATCTCGTCGGGCGTGAACGGATCGGCCGTCGTCCCGTTCGCCAGCGACAAGGCCCCCAGCACGCGCCCTCGCGCAACCAGCGGCACGACCACCACCTCGTGCAGGTCCAGCTTGCGGATCATCTCCAGGTGCTCCGCGTCGCGGGCGGCGTCCTTCAGCATCTGCTCGGTGACCTCGGTGATGTGCAGACGTGCGCCCGTGTCGATCACCTGGCGCGAGGCGCCGGGACTGCCCGGATCCGGCGGCCAGCGACGCTGGATGTCTTCGACAAGGGCCATGCCCTTCGGATCGGCATGAGCCAGCGCCACCCGGTGCACCTGGTCCATGTCCTCGAGTACGTCCACCGCGCACCAGTCGGCCAGCGCCGGGACGGCCAGGTTGGCTACCCGCGACAGCGTTTCGTTGTAGTCGAGCGACTCGCCCAGCGCCGCGCTCGCCTCGGACAGGAAGGCCAGGCGGAGCTCCACCTGCTTGATCGCGGTGATGTCCTGGAACGAGGTGACGACCAGGTCATGGTCGGATGACTCGCCCGGCAGCAGCCGGGCGCGGACCATCGACCAGCGGTCGCGCAGGGACCCCTTGGTGCGGAAGCGCAGGACGGCCTCCGGGGCCGGCTCTCCGGCGAATGCCCGACGGGTCGGGAGGGTGTCGAGATCCAGGGGCTGCCCTGACTCATCGAGGAGGTCGAACTCACCGGTGATGGCGGGTGAGGCCACGCCCATGACCTCGGCCGCATCGGACTTGCCCATGATCCGGGCAGCCGCCGCGTTGGCAAAGATGATGGTGCCGGCTCGATCCAGCACGGTGACACCATCGGCGATGGTGCCGATGATCGCCGGGAGCTGGCGCTCCAGCTCGGTCAGTGACGCTCCGCTGGCGATGGGCGGATCGGTCAGCTCGCGCACAGGGTCCGCGTCTCTTCGTCAAGACGCGCCAGGTCGAACGGCTTCTGCAGCCAGGCGTCCGCCCCGATTTCGGCCGCCTCCTGGTCGATCCGGAAGTGCGCGGCCACCACCACGACCCTGACGGCGCCGAATCGCTCATCGGCTCGCAGGCGGCGGCTGAATTCCCAGCCGTCCATGCCGGGCATGCGGAGGTCAAGGAAGACGACGCAGGGCTGCCACCCATTGGCGAGCGCGTCTAATGCGGCCGAGCCGTCTGACGCGGTCCGCACCTCGTGGCCAAAGCCACGCAGGGCGCCCGCGTAGATCTCGCGCAGCGCAGGGTCGTCTTCGACTACCAGGACTCTGTGCTCGTCAAGCTCCACGCTCGGCTCTCGCACTGGACCTTTCTCGCGGGCAGACCGCCGGTCGGTTTGGGCGGCAATCCTGCACGAATCATGCCGCCGCCGGGACACGCGGCCGCCAAGGCGCAGACTTCAGGGAATTTGGCTGGGGCGGAAGGATTCGAACCTTCGATCTCCTGATCCAGAGTCAGGCGCCTTACCGCTTGGCCACACCCCAGCGAGGCGCCACGATTTTACCAGCCCGTGCGATCGCCTCGATCCGCCAGCCCGGACACCCTCTGGGCGGTGCGCGCACGCAATGACCCGGCAGGCGAAGTTGGGCCGCCGTTGGTACACGCTCTGAATAGCCCGGACGGATGCTGTTCGCGCCCCGATTGCCGGCATACCGTGGGCTCGTGGTACACAGCGTTCAAGCCAAGGAGTGGCGGCGATACGGCTTCGGTGGCCCGCCGGAGCCATGGGCGCACGATGCCCACCAGGACCTGGATCGGCTCACGACCAGCTACTACCTGGAGATCATCGAGGCGCGGGGCGAGCTGCTCGCCTCGGATCCGGACCCCGACACCGAGCGCCGGATCGAGGAGCTGTTCATGACCGCCACCCGGCACAAGCACGAGATCGACTACACCCTGCGCCACTGGGCGACCCCGGTGGAGCGCGCGCGGGTCAGCGACCGGCTCGGCTCGCTGATGCGCATCAGCCGGCGCCTCAAGGCCATGACTCGCGGTGCCGGGGGTGACGACTTCCTGCCCGACGCGGCGTGAGTTCCAGCCGCCCCTAGACTTGGGCCTTCATGGCCCGATTCCCGACCGTCGCCGATGTCCTGGCCGCCGCGCAGCGCCTGCATGGCGTCGCCGTGCGCACCCCGCTGGAGTCGTCGCCCCGGCTTGCCGAGGAGAGCGGCGCGGCCGAGGTCCGCCTGAAGCTGGAGCTCCTTCAGCCGACCGGGGCGTTCAAGCTGCGCGGCGCGGAGAACAAGGTCGCGCTGCTGGCGGCCGAGGATCCGCAGCGTCGTCTGGTGGCCGCGTCGACCGGCAACCACGGGATCGCCGTGGCGGCCGCCGCCGCCCGTCACGGGATGCGACTCACGGTGCTGGTCCCGGCGTCCGTCTCACCGGCGAAGCTGGAGCGGCTGCGAGCGCTGGAGTCGGACCGCATCGTGGTCGAGGTGTTCGGCCGCGAGCCGGACGACGTGGAGGCCGAGGCGCGACGGCGCGACGACGAGGGCATCGCCACCTATGTCGCGCCGTACAACGATGCCGACGTCGTTGCCGGGGCGGGCACCATCGGCCTCGAGATCATGGAGGACTGGCCGGACTGTGACGCCATCGTCGTGCCCGTGGGGGGCGCCGGCCTGATCTCGGGCATCGGCCTGTGGGCCAAGGCGGTGCGACCCGGGCTGCGGCTTGTCGGTGTGCAGCCCACCGCCTCGCCTCCGCTGTACGCCTACTTCGAGTCGGACTCCATGAAGCCGATGCCCATCGCCCCGACCCTGGCCGACGGGGTTGCCGGCAACATCGAGCGCGGCAGCATCACCTGGAAGATGGCGCGGCAGCTCGTGGACGAGGTGCTGCTGGTCGACGAGGAGCAGATCGCCGAGGGGATGCGCTGGCTGGCCGATGTCCACCACCTCATCGTGGAAGGCAGCGGCGCACTGGGCGTGGCCGCGCTCCGCGCGCAGCAGGGCGGGCTGGCGGGACGGAACGTGGCCGTGGTGCTCACCGGCCGCAACGTGGATGTCGCCACCTACCGCGCGGCCCTCGACGTATGACGCTGCTGGCCATCCGCGGGATTACCAAGGCGTTCGGTGGGCGCGGGATCCTGCGCGGTGTCGACCTCGAGCTGCCCGACGAGTCCCGGCTCGGCCTGGTGGGGCCGAACGGCTCCGGCAAGTCGACGCTGCTGCGCATCGTGATGGGGCTCGAAGAGGCCGATGCCGGCCACATCACCCGCCAGCGCGGCCTGCGCCTGGCGATGCTGGCGCAGCACCCGCTTGGTGACGAGCGGACGGCGGGACAGACGCTGCACGACGCGCGCTCCGACCTGCACGAGATCGACCTCGGGCTCAGCGACTGCAACGAGCGGCTGGCCGATCCATCGGTCTATAACGACGCCGCGCAGATGGAGCGGGTGCTGGCCGAGCAGGCAAGCCTGCTGGACCGATACGAGCGCGCCGGCGGGCCCGCCTTCGAGGGCAGGCTCCGGGCGATGCTCAACGAGATCGGCCTGGAGGAGCGGGAGCTGGAGCTGCCCACCCGGGTGCTGAGCGGCGGCCAGCGCAAGCTCATCGGCCTGGCGGCGGCGATCATCCAGGACCCGCAGCTGCTGCTGCTGGACGAGCCGGAGGCGCACCTGGACCTGGAGGGTCGCGAGCGGCTGCAGGCGCTGATGAACGGCTTCGGTGGCGGCTTCCTGGCCGTCAGCCATGACCGCTACCTGCTGGACGAGACCGTCACCGATGTCGCCTCGCTGGACGCCGGCACGGTGCGCGTCTGGCCCGGCAACTACACGGCCTATGCCGTGGCGCGCGAGATCGAGCTGAAGCGGCAGCAGGAGCGCTACCTGGCGCAGCGCAAGGAGATCGAACGACTCGAGGAGGCGGCACGACGCCTCATCCAGTGGGCGCGAGCGGTGCCGGAGGCCCAGTCGAATGTCGGCCTGATGAACGCCGCTCGCAATGCGCTGCGGCGCGTCGAGCGGATGGACAAGGTGGAACGCCCGGTGCTCGAGCGACGGAGAATCGGGCTGGAGCTCCACCCGCACCAGCGCGGCGGCAAGCGCGCCGCGGAGCTGCGTGAGGTGGCGGTCGCCTTCGGCGATCACCCCGTGCTGCTGGGCGTGGACCTGACCGTCATGCACGGCGAGCGAGTGGGTGTGGTGGGGCTTAACGGCGCCGGTAAGAGCGTCATGCTCAAGACGCTGGTCGGCGAGCTAGCACCGAACGAGGGCGAGGTGTGGGTTGGCCCGTCCATCCGCATCGGCTACCTGGC